>CAYMPX010000465.1:0-1505 GCA_964392135.1 uncultured Methylomarinum sp. | reverse complement strand
TATTGCTTCTATGTACTACCGACACGTCCATACCTTGGATCATTAAACCATTAGCTGCTTCTAAACCAAGTAGACCGCCACCGATGACAATGGCTTTTTTATGTGTTTTAGCCGTTTCGAGCATGATATTGACATCATTAATATCACGGAAACTGATAACACCATCAAGATCATTGCCTTCAATGGGTAATATTACTGGGTTAGAGCCAGTTGCTAAGATTAAATAGTCATAAGGTGCTGTCATACCATCTTTAGCTACAATGATACGGTTGTTACGATCGATTTTAGTAATGGTTTTACTGGTATGCAAGGTGATATTGTTATCTTTATACCACGGTAAGTCATGGATGATAATATCATCAATAGTTTTGTCGCCAGCAAGTACGGGTGACAACATGATTCGATTGTAGTTGCCATGAGGTTCAGCACCAAATACAGTGATATCGTATTTTTCTGGAGCAAGTTTTAACAGTTCATCAACTGTTCTCATTCCTGCCATACCATTACCAATAAGGACTAATTTATCTTTCATTACTTTAGGTTGAGCCCTTATTATTTTGGTGGAATATGCATTTTACCTTCAGCAACCATCACTGCTTCCCCACCAATTCTTAAAGCAAGTTCTGCTTGAGCATTATGATCCATTTCAATATTCAATACACTGCGACGATTTTTATCATCACCACGATCAACAGCAAAGCTTAGTGTTCCTTGCTGAGTAAAATCAAATGAACAGAGATAAGATGCAAAAGCAGGCATGGCACTACCTACAGGTGGATCTTCATGTACGCCAATGTTTGGACCTAGAAGGCGGGCATTAAAGTTTGCATCTTTAAACGGTGTTTTAGGTGAGAATAATAAAATCTCTTGGGCGGCAGTTTGTGGTGCTGCCGATAGACTCCATGAAGCAAAATTAAACTTCGCTTTTCGGACCGATTCATAATTCCACACTGGAACGATCAAATAAGGAAAACCACAAGATACGAGACGTGTTGAATATTTCTTGTGATCAATCTCTTCAGGGCTAATAGATAATAAATCTGCAATTTCAGCAATAGTGGGAGTAAACCGATCAATTATTGAGGATACTTTAGTTCCAAATTGAACAAAACTAACCTTGCCACCACTGGCGGAAATATTAATATCAATATCACCTGTATTTTGTGTAAAGGTTAAGGGAGTAATGCCTTCAGCTAATTTGACTTCACCAGTTTCTCCCAATACAAAGGCAGTCGCAATAATAGGGTGACCTGCAAAATCAATTTCACCCAGAGGTGAAAAAACACGCATTCTACGACTAGATTGATGGTTATTTGGATTTGAAATAAAGACTGTTTCAGACAAATTCATCTCTTTAGCAATAATTTCCATTTGTACAGGATTTAATTTGTCAGCATGTGGAAATACGGCAATTTGAGCGCCTGCAAATAGCTGATTAGTGAATACATCGGCAATGTAATAGTTTAATGTCATTATTGTGCTCCAGCTAAATTAACTTCAACTCT
>CAYMPX010000464.1:0-1532 GCA_964392135.1 uncultured Methylomarinum sp. | reverse complement strand
GGTGACATCTGGGGAGACTTTGAAAATGTTGAAAGAATTGTAAATGACTGGCCTGAGCGAAGAGGAGACATGGGAACACTTGAGCTACTTCATGTAAAGAATTTTTTTCTAAAGTCTTCAGAAATAATTTTTCAAAATATGAGAGTGATTCCCTTTATTGCAAGCATATTTCATATTATGGTGCGGCTCAATTGAAAAGATGGGCTGAATTGTCTGATTGGAATAAGATTATTGTTGTTGGATGTACTGTGGACAGTGAGTTTCTTTCAGAGAGTTCGGAGGATGTTGAAACTAAAAATAATCAGATAGTCTGTGTTGCTAGACTGTCAGCGCAGAAGGGTATTTTTGTTTTACTTGATGCATTATGTGTTTTGAAACAGAAAGATATTAACCTCAATCTTATTTTGGCGGGTGATGGTGAATTAAGAGAGATTGTTGAGCAACGGATACGTGAATTAGATTTAGTGGATAATGTCACAATTACTGGCTGGATTAATGGAAAAGACGTACAAAAATATATATCAGAATCAAAAGCTTTTGTTATGGCAAGTTTTGCTGAAGGACTTCCTGTTGTGATCATGGAAGCATTTGCATTAAAAAAACCTGTTTTAACAACATGGGTTGCTGGGATCCCGGAGTTAGTTAAACAGGATAGAAATGGCTGGCTGTATCCACCAAATGATACTAATTCATTAGTTAATGCATTAATTGAACTTACTAATACACCTGCAGATAAGCTTAAACAAATGGGTGAAATGGGTTTTCAGGATGTTATGCGTAGTCATTCTGTTGACTCTGAAGTTTCTGTATTAGAAAGTGCATTTTTAAAAGTAATAAAGGCAAAATAACAATGTGTGGAATTGTTGGTGCAGTTGGGTTTATAGACCATGACATTCTACAGCTAGTAGAAAGCATGAATAAGATTCAGCAGCATCGAGGGCCAGATGGTGAAGGTGTTTGGAAGAGTAACCATGGCGATGAAGATTTCTTTGGTGCATCATTTGCTCATAGACGATTAGCTATTTTGGATCTGACATCTGCTGCTCACCAACCGATGATCGATTCACTCACAGGAAATACGATTGTTTTTAATGGTGAGATTTACAATTATTTAGAATTGAAAGCCAGGCTGGAAAAGGAATCTGTCACATTTCAAACATCCAGTGATACAGAAGTTATTTTGCATGCATACCGGTTATGGGGAAAAGACTTTGTTACTCAGCTCCGAGGGATGTTCACTATAGTTGTTTGGGATGCTTCGTCACGAAAAACATTTATGTACCGAGACCGTTTAGGTATTAAACCTCTTTATTTTACTGTTATTAATAGCCATTCAAAACAAACTCTTTTATTTTCGTCTGAATTAAAGACCTTACTGGAATCAAATTCAGTAAAAAGACGCTTAAACCCAGAAAGTGTTGAAAGTTTTATATGGAATGGTTTTGTAGCGGGTGGTGAATCAACTATTATTCAGGATGTTTATCAAGTTCAGGCTGGATATAAAATAGAGCTAGACGACCATGGTAGTATTC
>CAYMPX010000463.1:0-1572 GCA_964392135.1 uncultured Methylomarinum sp. | reverse complement strand
ATTGACTTCGATTATTTTATTGCTCAGCATGCTAGTTATCATGCTAATGCTTAATATAACGTTAACAGTCGTTGCTTTGGCTGTTTGTCCCGTGCTGTTTTTTTTCACCCGAAAAATGAGTTGGGAAATTGACACAAAGACCAGAATCGCCAGAAATGGCGAAAGTAACTTTTATTCAAGGGTGCAACAGGCACTTACTTCAATAAGGACAATTAAAGCATTTGCTACAGAACAAGCCGAGCATGAATGTTTCATGGCTTCGAGTAACAATACTTTGAGTACGATCAATTCCGTAATACAAAAGCAGTGCCTGCATGCACAACTAACCAATGTGATCGTAGCCTTAGGAATGTCTGGAGTTCTGTGGATAGGAACATACAGTGTGATTGCCGGAATGCTGACTTTGGGGGAATTACTTGTTTTTACTGGTTACCTAGCAATGCTTTACCAGCACATGAATACGATCAGTCGTAGCATTGGGATAATCAGTGCTTCGTTTGCAGGTCTTGCCAGAATTCAACAAATTTTATGTCAACCTACTCTTCCCACTGACGGAAAAAGGGTTTTGATGGATCGGGAGATTAGGGGGGAGATTGTTTTTGAAAATGTCACCTTCGGTTATGAAGAGGGGCTTGCAGTTATCCGGGATTTTAGTTTAAGTATACGACAGGGAGAAAAAATCGCCATTGTCGGAGAAACAGGAGCGGGGAAATCTACCCTAGTTCATCTAATACTCCGTTTCGATGACCCTTGGAAAGGTCGTATACTCCTTGATGGCATCGACTTGAGAGAGATAACACTCAAATCACTGCGGCAGTGCATTTCGACTGTTCTCCAACCTTCAATGATTTTCGCTGGAACTGTCGTTGAAAATATTGTGTTTGGGCAACCAAAATCTGATATGGAGACTATAGAAGCTGCTGCCAGGAAAGCGCAGATACATAATAAAATTGTAAATATGTCTCTAGGTTATAATTCGATGATCGGGGAAAGGGGCGATACAATGTCTGAAGGTGAACGTCAAAGGATTAATCTTTGCCGCGCTCTATTGAAAAAATCCCCGATCCTAATTTTTGATGAGCCCACTTCATCAGTGGATACGTTGACAGAAGCTAAAATAATGAAAAATCTTGAAAAACATTGGAAAGGGCTGACAACAGTTATTATTGCGCACAGACTATCAACCGTGCGCAATGCAGACATTATTGTTGTGTTGGAGAAAGGAACTATTATTGAGAGAGGTAACTTTAATGAACTTATTAATGGCTCAACCCAGTTCGCAAAACTATATCGAACACAGCTTGAGGAAACATCAATCTTTCAGCTATAAAAATTTACCGTGAAAATAAATTGTCAAAGAGATTTCGAAATTTGATTTACAAGTATCTACGGCAGGGGAAACTTGAGTTTTTATACAGCGGGATGGTTTGCTGGTTTTCTGTATTTCGCCCATTTATGTTTATTCTCTCGAAAACATTTTTTTTTGGGATACTATATTTTGATCTTATATTTGCACTTAATGTGAGTCCTGATGGATGTTTGCAAGCCCTTTGCAAATAAAGTGAGTCCATT
>CAYMPX010000462.1:0-1579 GCA_964392135.1 uncultured Methylomarinum sp. | reverse complement strand
CATCTCATTTTGTAGCTATAAAATATACAAAGAGCTGGAGAGGCAACTAAAAGAAAAGAAAATAGATTTCAGCCCTGAAAGAGCAATAGACATCCTTAAATCAATCTACTCCATTAGAACGACACTCCCTTTTTCACGCAAACAAACTGAAATTGTAATGGCAAATACCGAAGAACAAAAGCTCATTTTAAAGGCCTTTGATGTTGAATTCTAATCTTGGGTGTCTCAATGGCGAAGACAGGTGAGTCAATCCTTTGATATGAAACTTAAGATAGACCACAATTAATTTCATTTTAATTACTAGATTTGTTTGAGTCAATCCTTTGATATGAAACTTAAAGTTCTACATTTTCCTGTCTTCGCCAGAATCTGAGATTTTGAAAAAAAACTTGCTACACCCCCTATAAAACATACAAATATGTTTTAGTCTAGGGTGTCTCATGCTTATTTTTGAGCGTGTTTATTCGAAAAAAGAAAAATCCAACTGGAACCACAAGTGTTCATATTATAGAAAAAGTAAATGGAAAGCAGCGTTTGGTCAAATCTCTTGGTCATGGCCGTTCAGAGTTAGAGATTTCAAACCTTGAAATTTTGGCCCATCAAGAGATTTCGAGGATACTACAGCAGGGTGAGTTAGCACTATTCACTCAACAAGACATAACTCATATAGAAAATTTAAAACAAAGCATTACACATATTAATGTTATTGGCACAGAACTGGTTTTGGATAAAATTTTTGACCAAGTTGGGTTTGATATGATTAAGGAAAGCTTGTTCAGGGATCTTGTTATTTCAAGGGTTGTTTACCCAGGTAGTAAGCTAAAAACCATTGAATACCTGTCTCGGCATTTTCAAAGAAATTATTCAATGTCGAGTGTTTATCGTTATTTAGACACCATTAATGATAGCTATAAAAACCTTTTACAAGACATCAGTTATCAGCACACCTTAAAGTTATTTGACGGTATCATTTCAATTGTTTTTTACGACGTAACTACTTTATATTTTGAGGCTTCACAGGAAGATGAGCTTCGAAAAATTGGATATAGCAAAGATGGTAAAGCAATGAACCCCCAAATTGTTTTGGGACTCTTAGTGTCAGAACAAGGTTATCCCTTAGCTTTTGAGATGTATGAGGGAAATAAATACGAAGGACATACTTTTTTACCTGTATTAGATAAGTTTAAGGCTAGGTTCAAAATCAAAAAACTTGTTGTTGTAGCTGACTCTGGTCTTATGACTAAAGAGAATATTAATAAGCTCACAGAAAATAAATATGAGTTTATCCTAGGAGCAAGAATCAAGTCAGAGAGTTCGCAGATTAAAGAAGGAATTTTGTCAAAAAACTGGGAGGATAAAAAAATTGAAACCTTTGAAAAGCAAAACGGTATTAGACTGATTGTTACCCATTCTGAAAAACGAGCAAAGAAAGATGCGTTAAACAGAGGCGGATGACGCTATGCCCTTGGCAAAGTTGTAGGGGAAATGGCCAAGCTTCGCTCATATTCAAAACGCCCCGTCCACCTTGGTCCATACCCGCTCGAAAAGCTGTGGCGAAGTCAGACGGCGCCCGACCTTT
>CAYMPX010000461.1:0-1579 GCA_964392135.1 uncultured Methylomarinum sp. | reverse complement strand
AAATAAATATGCAATTAAATCCATCTGAAATCAGTGATCTGATTAAAAAGAAGATCGAGAATTTTGACGTTAATGTCGAAGCTCATACAGAAGGTACTGTAGTCAGTGTGACTGACGGTATTGTAAGGGTACACGGACTTTCTGAAGCAATGCAGGGTGAAATGCTGGAGTTTCCAGAAAACACTTATGGCATGGCGCTTAACCTGGAAAGAGATTCTGTCGGTGTAGTAATATTAGGTGCATACCAACATATTACAGAAGGCGATACAGTTAAATGTACGGGTAAAATTTTAGAAGTACCTGTTGGTGAAGCGTTATTAGGCCGTGTAGTAGATGGTCTGGGTAACCCAATTGATGGTAAAGGTGCAATTGAAACAACTCAAACCTCACCTGTAGAAAAAATTGCGCCTGGCGTAATTGCCAGACAATCTGTTGATCAGCCTGTGCAATTAGGTTTGAAATCAATTGATTCGATGATTCCTGTGGGTCGTGGTCAGCGTGAGTTAATTATTGGTGATAGACAAACCGGTAAAACAGCCATTGCGGTTGATGCAATTATCAACCAAAAAGGTACAGGTGTTAAATGTATCTACGTGGCTATTGGTCAAAAAAGATCGTCTATTGCTAACCTGGTTAGAAAATTAGAAGAGCATGATGCATTGGCACATACCATTATTGTAGTTGCTTCTGCTTCTGAATCAGCGGCACTTCAGTTTATTGCGCCTTATGCGGGTTGTTCAATGGGTGAGTTCTTTAGAGATAAAGGTGAAGATGCACTCATTATTTATGATGATTTAACCAAGCAAGCCTGGGCATATCGTCAAATGTCATTACTACTTCGCCGTCCTCCGGGTCGTGAAGCGTATCCTGGTGATGTTTTCTATATACACTCGCGTTTATTAGAGAGAGCATCTCGTATTAATGCGGAAGAAGTAGAAAAATTAACCAACGGTAAAGTAAAAGGTAAAACAGGTTCGTTAACTGCATTACCTATTATTGAAACCCAAGGGGGTGACGTATCTGCTTTTGTACCGACTAACGTCATTTCGATTACTGATGGACAAATTTTCCTGGAGTCTGATTTATTCAACTCAGGTATTCGTCCTGCGGTTAATGCGGGTTTATCAGTATCACGTGTGGGTGGTGCGGCTCAAACCAAAATAATTAAAAAACTAGGTGGCGGTATTCGTCTTGATTTAGCTCAGTATCGTGAATTAGCGGCATTTGCTCAATTCGCATCTGATCTGGATGAAAGCACGCGTAAGCAAATTGAACGTGGACAACGCGTAACAGAACTGATGAAGCAGGATCAATATTCGCCTATGTCAGTTGCTGAAATGGGGGTTTCATTACATGCTGCTAACGAAGGTTTTCTTGATGATTTAGAGGTGGCTAAAGTACGTGATTTTGAAGCAGCCTTACAATTCTATATGAAGTCTGAAGAAGCTGATTTAATGCAACAAATCAATGACACGGGCGATTATAGTGATGAAATTAAGAAAGGCATTCAATCTGCTATAGAAACTTTTATTAAAACAAGTAGCTGGTAAGGGGCTTCTTATGGCTGTTGGTAAAGAAA
>CAYMPX010000460.1:0-1581 GCA_964392135.1 uncultured Methylomarinum sp. | reverse complement strand
AAGGGGGGGGGGGGAGAAACACGACCAACAAAAGATTATGTCTATGTATTGTTTCAATCTGGAGAAAATAAGCTCTGGACAGCATTGCCCACGTTTAAAGTAAAAGTAGGTGACCATCTGATATTACCATCACCCAGTTTACCGATGACCAATTATCATAGTGATTTATTGAACAAAACATTTGGATTTGTGTTTTTTGCCAAAAACTTGGTGTCTGAAGATAAATACAATCAGTGGCAAAAAGAAAAGTCCGGCGAAGCCGGCACGTCTTCCAAGGAAAAGGTTGTGGGAGACAGTATTGCTAACAAACCTATTAAAGTTGATATAAAGAAAGCGCTTGTAAAATCAAAGGAGCAACCTGAAATTGCACATAGCAAAGAAAATTTGTGTAAGGAGTTATCCAAAGCAGAAGATGAAAGTAACAAGGATCACAATGAATCAACCTGTAATCAGCAGCAGGCAAGAGAAAAAAATCTACATCAGCCAAGCAAAAAAGATAGCCGTTCTAAAATTGCTAAAAATAAAACGCTTGCAGGTAATAAAACCATAGCTGAAATATATAATCAAAAAGATCAGCTTGCTGGAAAAAAAGTTACAATTAACAGTAAGGTGGTTAAATTTTCTTCCATGATAATGGGAAAAAATTGGGTGCACATACAAGATGGTAGCGTTGGAAAAAACAATATGAAAGATCTAACGGTGACGACTTCAGCGACGGTCAAAGTTGGCGATAGAGTGATGGTTCAGGGTGAACTAACGGTCAATAAGGATTTTGGCGCAGGCTATAAATTTGACGTTATCATCGAAGATGGCAACATAATAGTGTTGTCAAGCGGTAGTTAATCCTATGACAGGTTAATAGTCGCTGCCGTCTCTGTGTTGTATATGCCTTTGATGTCTGTCTTTTAGACATCAAAGGTAAGTTGACGAGGAGAAGGTTTTGATTTGGAGTTTATTTTAAGTTTAAGTTATCGTTTTAATTAGAGAGCTAAAAGTTTTAAATAATTTTAATTTTCTTATTCTTATAAATAAATCATCAAGAAAACTTTGATAGAAATATGAAAATAGATCTGTTAGGTGTCGTATTGTTTGTATGAAGCATTAAAAAATGAATTTAAAATTGATTTGTTACGTTTTAAAAACTTTTTTTTGTGAATTATCCATACAGCTTTTAATGATATAGATCATTACTTTCAAAGCCTTTATAGATTACTTTGAGCAGAGTTTTTAGATGTAAGTTGTAATAACAACGCCTAAAAATATATTCGAGTTGACAGACATTAATCAAGATTAATTATTGTCTGTGTTTATGTCATGATCAAATTAAACAGCAATTGGGGCAAATATATGAATAGCTGTTCGCAAGGCATCAGTCACAAGTGGGTTATACTGAATGCTGTATTAATTCTTTGTATCTTATGGGTGGGTAATGCAATTGCTTTTGAAGACGATAATGGATGTCTACTTTGCCATAAATACCCAAAGATGGGGCGTGTGCTAGAAGATGGTACTCGGCGTTCCTATTATGTGATGCCAGAAGTGTTTTCGAACACGGTTCATCGAAATGTTCTTTGTAAGGAT
>CAYMPX010000459.1:0-1588 GCA_964392135.1 uncultured Methylomarinum sp. | reverse complement strand
TTTTTACCATTTAATATGTCATTGTTGTCACTGGTCTCTCTAAAACCACCATATGCACCTAAATGAACAACCTGTTTTTTAGTATTGATTGGAGCGTAGGTAACGCGAGATGACATTCCCCAGCCTTCGCCGCCACCCTTAGAACTGCTTGGGCTAACAGACTCGCCATAAGTACCAAGTTGTGCTGACCAGTCCTTTCCTGATGACTTAAGGTTTAAACCTATAGCTCGATCAAATGCGGCACCCGTGATGGTATTAACTAAAGAACGTTCAGTAAACATAATATCGTTTGAACTTTCTTGTAATTCCATGCTGATGGCTTGTTTTTGATTACCAACAGTAATGTCCAACCAGTTTAGACCCGTATAGGTAACATATAAATCTTTAACAGCTACCTTATTGTCCGCAAAATCAAATTCAGACGTGTACTTAAAATCATTCCACATAACGCCTTTTATATAAAGGCGGGCACGACGAATTTCTGTGCCATTTGTTGCTGAGTCACCAGAAATATTATTATCACCGCTATGGATAGAAGCATCCGCATGTAAACGTCCACCAATTTTTAATTTAAATTTTTTGTCTGCCGTTTGAAACTGTAGACCTTTTTTGCCTAGCTTAACAATAACGTTGTTGACATCTTTTTTACTGATGCTCTCTTTTGTAATTAATTTGTTATATTGTATTTTATTAATTGATCCGTTTTGTAATAACATATCGAGTAATTCTTTGTCTGCGGCTTGTACAGAGATGCTACACAATGATGCTGCAGTTCCCAATACTAATATTTTGCTTGTTTTGCCCAATTTCATCAAATGACTCCCTAGTCGTGTAAAAAGTAAATTTATTTAAATTAGGGAGGATCTTAATAAGTAAATATTACAGGAGCATGACAGCAGAATATTTTAGGTGAATTTTGTTGTTTTGTATCTTGTAAACAACAGAGGAATGATTGTAGGCTAGTGGAAAAAATATGTAAAATAGCACCTTGTTTCAACAAATCAACAGCGTATGAGTGCGGACTGAAAGTCCTTGTCCGTAGGCTAAAAGTCATGCGCTAAAGTGCATGATTTTTACTAACGATTTGGAAAATAAATAAGTAACAGCTCTATCCCATAATCAAAGTCAGTACCTCTATCTATTTATTCATTGCCTGTTCAATTGTTTTTATTGATAAGAACATTGGTTTTGGCTGAGGTCTATCACCTAGTTCACCGGCTAATGCTTCTAAAGGGTGAAATCCAAGTTGGTCATAAAAACTAATACTTTCTTGTTTTGCATCTACAACAACGCCTACACAACCATAGTGTGACTTCATATCCAATGCCAATTGAAAACTAGAACGTAATATTTTTTTACCCAGCCCTAAGCACTGAAATTGTTTATCTATTGCTAACCGAGCAATACGCATAACAGGTAAAGGATATTCAGGTAAGCGGCGACGAGACTGACTCGGCAAGTCATCAACAGCAATTTCACCCGCTGATACGGTGATAAATCCAACAATTTTATTTCTGGTCGATAAGATATAAGCTGATTATCCCGCATTTAGGGGAGGAATAAAAACACCACTTTGCGAACTCGAAAT
>CAYMPX010000458.1:0-1591 GCA_964392135.1 uncultured Methylomarinum sp. | reverse complement strand
CGCCGTATCAGGTTGATGCACGGCGGTGTATCTCTTATTTAACGATTGAGTTGCGCGGATCTATTCCTATTGAATTTCGACCGATGTTAGGAAATCGTATTTATGGTTGTGATGATTGCCAATTGGTCTGTCCATGGAATAAATTTGCACAGGCAACCGTTGAATCAGATTATTTGCCACGTCAAGGATTAGATTCGCCACAGCTAGTAGACTTATTTTCTTGGACTGAAGAGGACTTTTTATCCAAACTTGAAGGTAGCCCAATTAGGCGAATAGGTTATGAATGTTGGTTGCGTAATATTGCGGTAGCCTTGGGCAATGCGCAAACATCTCAAGATATTGTTGATGTATTGAAGTCAAGGTTAAACTCTTCGTCAGAATTAGTACAAGAACATGTTCAATGGGCATTAGAACAACATAAGAGATAAGGTCATGAAGAAGGATATTAATACATTAATTAAAGCTCGACTATCACGGCGAAAAGTTATGCAATATGGTGTTGGTTCACTATTCGCAGCATTGGTGCCACCATCATTGGCTGAAAAAATAATTAGTACCCAAGTGAAACAAGCGATTAATTCTTTATTAGGATTTAAGTCGATTCCAGTGGCATATTTACTTGATGAGGTGGTGGTGCCAGAAGGTTATCGAGCAGAAGTATTTTATAGTTGGGGCGATCCCGTTTCTAATGGCCCTAAATTTAAGATGGATGCATCAAATTCAGCCGAGGATCAATTGCAGCAGGCAGGAATGCATCATGATGCGATACAGTTTTATCCCTTACCGCAAGGCGAATGTCAGAATGATCATGGTTTATTAGTCATGAATCATGAATATATTGATGCGCAGATATTACATCAAGATGGCGGCGTGTTTGATGCACCAGATAACTATACGGCTGAAAAAACCTTAAAGGAACAGTATGCACATGGTGTATCAGTGATTGAAGTAGCGAATACTGGGCAAGGCTGGCAGATCGTTCGACCCTCTCCTTACGCACGCCGATTAACGGCAAGAACCCCGATATCTGTTTCAGGTCCAGTTGCAGGTACAAAATACATTCAAACTAAGGCTGATCCAATAGGGCAAGAGATCTTAGGCACCTTTAATAATTGTTCTAATGGAAAAACACCTTGGGGAACATATTTAACGTGTGAAGAAAATTTTAATGATTATTTTGTCTTACCAAGCCAGAATGGTTTGAGTGATAAGCAACGAGAAAATTTTAAACGTTACGATATTAAACATAGTTATTATGGCTGGCATAAGAATGATGAGCGTTTTAATGCAAGTTTACATCCTCATGAAGCTAATCGTTTTGGTTGGATAGTTGAATTTGATCCTTTTGATTCAAAGAGTAAGCCCATTAAACGAACAGCAATGGGACGATTTTCGCATGAGAATGTAGCTTATAATATTAGTGAAGATGGGCGAGTGGCTTTTTATTCCGGTGATGATTCTAAATTTGAATATGTTTATAAATTTATAACTAAACAGGCATGGGATGGTATGCTAGGTTCACATCATAGCCATTTGTTGGATGAGGGTGTTTTGTATGTTGCACGCTTTAATGACGATGGATCGGGCCAGT
>CAYMPX010000457.1:0-1606 GCA_964392135.1 uncultured Methylomarinum sp. | reverse complement strand
CGGTAGATACAAATCCAATTTTTTCAAGCTCAACAACTCTTTTTTGTGCTGCTTGTCTAGAAATACGTAAGTTCTTAGCAAGTTCAGAAATACGAATGCCTGAATCATTTAAATAAGCCATCATCATGGATTGAGAATGGCTTATTTCTTCTAAGCCTTGTTCCTTCATCGAAGCTAATAAACTTATATCAAACCAATTGAAGGCATTTAATAGAGATCGAGCAATTGGCGGTGTTTCATTTTTTTTCATAATAATAGTGTAAATGATATTGACACTACAAGCAATGCAATATAAAGTGTAAACCTTATTGACGCTTATCATGAAAATGAGGATTTACTAATGACTGTTTTTGAATCAAAAACTCTTACTATTACAATTAACGCACCATTTAAAAAAGTAATGTCAGACCTAGCAGACCCTACAACCCATCCAGAATGGGCTACAGAATTTTTTTCTGGCTCTGCTGAAAAAACTGATTATGACTACGTTTTAGTACCTGTACCTATGATGGGGGGAATTATTAAATTTAAGGTTGAAGCTAATATTCTTCTTGGAATTCTTGACCTATATTTAACTCCTCAAGATTCAGATTTTGGAACTCCACTTCAAGTTAGAATGATCAAAAATGGTGATGGTGTTGATATTTTATGGACACTTCTCCGCTTTCCTGGCGTATCTGATAGTGATTGGGAAAGAGGACTCATATCAATGTCAAAAGAACTTCTGGCATTAAAGAAAAGGCTTGAAAATATTTCGTAATACATAACGCCTAAATAAGCGGCGGATAAAAGGGGCGCAAATTTTGCGTCTTTTTGCAAAATTGGTGACGCTTTTAGCCGTCCGTTTTATTTTTTTGTTAGCATTTTATCCCACAAGAGCATTTAATACTGCTTCAGGTTCTTTTGCTACAACATTTAAAAGAACAAGCGCAGCACCTTGAGGGGTTCTATCGCCTCTTTCCCAATGGCGCAAAGTGCTAACACTAATTCCAAAGGATGAAGCAAATTCAGTTTGGCTCATTTCTAATTTAGCACGAATATTCTTTACATCAATTGAAGAGAATTTATGCACAACTGCTTTAGGGCATTTTTCTTCAGAATATTCAATAGCCTCTGTAAGCCCTTGTTTGATACTTTTAAAAAATTCAGACATTGGTTTCACCATAATTTTTAGCAAGAAAATTAACAAACTTAGCTAATTCATTACGCTCCAACTTTGACAAATTAGATTTCTCATTTTTACCAAAAACCGTTAATAAAAATAAGGGCAATGCCTTACTGTGAAAATAATAGATAACTCGTACGCCACTACTTTTCCCACGATTACCAGAAGCCCACCGAAACTTTCTAATACCTCCAGTACCTTGCATTATTGCACCTTCGAGAGGATGGCTTGCCAAATAATTAATGATTCCTTGTTTTTCTGAATCATTAAGCAAGTTGGATGCTCTTCGTATATATTCTGGTAATTCAACTATAGTTTGCATTCTAAAACTATAATCCGTTGGATTACTTCTGTCAATAATTATGAATTATTTAAAAAATGCTAATGCCTAAATCAGCGCGCGGCTAAAAGTGGCAGGGCTTTTGCGTCAGCAAAAGGCAT
>CAYMPX010000456.1:0-1608 GCA_964392135.1 uncultured Methylomarinum sp. | reverse complement strand
TTTCATCATTTTCATTTACCCTTAGTGGTGATGGTTGAAGGGCTGTTTTTGGCTTAAGGTAGTTCCCAGCGGTTTTGTCGCATTAGCGTATCCAATTCGGCAAAAGCGGCGTCCAGATCGTGATTGGCCGTTGAAAGCATTTCCAGATGATCTTTGCGGTCACTTTTTGATAAGGTCTCATCCAGCGTGGCAGCTTCCTCTACTTTTACCCTCGCTTGAATGGCTGCAATGTCCTGCTCAAGGTTATATATCTTGTAACCATACTGATGTGCCTGATAAAAATCCGCATTTAAATTATCCGGGCAAACATTATTATAGGTATATCCATTACGCCCCTGCTGATAACCATTCAAGGGTCGACAATAAGTTTTTAGACCTTCAGCTCGACCATTTCGGTATTCATCACCGTTAATATTAATGCCGAGTTCGGCACAAGCATTACGATGTTGAGATAATTTTGTCAGGGCTGCACCTCGGGCACCATCAGCTAAGCCAATGCCATACCAATCACCAGACTGACATTGTCCTTTACTCAAACTGGCACAGGCCGTCAATGCAAACAAAGTTAGGAAGATCAATACCAGTAATTTTTTCATTTATCTGTTCCTCGTCTATTAACCTTACAGGCTACAATTTTCAGGCTGTGAAGCAAAACCAAAGTCTTTTGATTAACCATAAATTGAAAGACTCCGTTCATTTTAGCGATATTTTCTAACCATTAAGCTGTCGAATCAGTCACTAACTGGGCGATGGCTCTTTCAAAGCGTGCCATTGCTTCATGAATTTCTTCCTCAGTAATCAGCAACGAGGGCACGATCCTGACCGTATCCAAACCTGCGACTAATACCATCACCCCATGTTGTAAACCAGCACCGACGAATGCTTTTGCTTTTCCCTGCCACTTTTCAGACAAACCACAGCCTATCATCAGACCTTTACCCCGCAGTTCGGCAAAAACATGGTATTTATCATTAATCGTCTGCAAAAGATCGCGCATCAGTTGTCCTTTAGTTATCACTTGCTGTAATACTTCAGGTGTATTAATAATATCAAAAACCGCATTTCCCACGGCGCCAGCTAACGCATTACCGCCATAGGTACTGCCGTGTGAACCGATGCCCATACTTTTGGCAAAATGATCGGTTGTCAACATTGCACCAATCGGGAAGCCGCCACCCAGCGCTTTTGCAGTGGTCAGAATATCCGGCTCAACGCCATAACCCATGTAGGCATAGAGTTCGCCTGTTCTACCCATGCCTGTTTGCACTTCGTCAAAAACCAATGCTGCGTGATATTGATCACACAACTGACGGGCTTGTTCGATAAAATCATGGCTGGCCGGTAAAATACCCGCTTCTCCCTGAATGGGTTCAAGCACCACAGCACAGGTTCTTTCGGAGATGGCATCCGCTAATTGGGCAGTGTTATTAAACTCTAGGTGGGTAATCGCTCCCGGCAGTGGTTCGTAGCCCTGAGTATATTTTGCCTGTCCACCCACAGAGACCGTAAACAAGGTACGGCCATGAAAAGCATTCGCAAAAGCAATAATTTCATTTTTCTCTGCGCCAAAATGCTCATGAGCATGTTTTCGTGCCAGTTTAAATGCGG
>CAYMPX010000455.1:0-1628 GCA_964392135.1 uncultured Methylomarinum sp. | reverse complement strand
CAACGACTTGTTCTATGTCCTCTAATATTCCGAATCCTATATTTATTATAGGTAAGAAAAAAAATATTCTCTTTTACTTCAAATCTTATTGATTTTTGTATTATCAGGATGCCTCAATTACTCAAATCAATCCACTGAAGAGGATGATAATAATAATGTTGATTGGTATCAACCACCCGTTTCTGCTACATGGCAATGGCAATTACAAGGGGCTGTTGATACCTCATATGATGTGGATATATATGATATTGACCTCTTTGATTCGTCGAAATCTCTTATTCATAAACTACAGATATCAGGCAAAAAGGTTATCTGCTATTTTTCTGCAGGTTCATTTGAAAAGTGGCGTGCTGATGCCCAACAATTTGTCAAAAGTGATTTGGGAAAAAAACTTGACGGTTGGGCCAATGAACGATGGTTGAATATCAGGTCAACACGTGTTCGATCTATCATCAAAAAGCGTTTGCTTCTCGCCAAACAGAAAGGTTGTGATGGTGTTGAACCCGACAATTTAGACGCATATATGAATCATTCGGGGTTTCATTTAAGCGCAGTCGATCAACTTGATTTTAATCGTTTCATAGCCAATGAAGCACATAACAAAGGGCTATCTGTAGGCTTAAAAAATGATCTTGATCAGATTCCTGATCTTATTGATTATTTTGATTTTATCGTCAATGAACAATGTTTTGAATATGGGGAATGTGATAGTTTAAAGGTCTTTATTGCCAACGGAAAAGCAGTGTTGAATGCTGAATACAAGCCAAGTTATCTAACATCTAAAGCTTCGAGAAAAGCCTTGTGTACAGCGTCCTTACGCATGAAATTCAGTACATTGGTTCTTTCACCTGCATTAAATAATAGCCTTAGGTTTAGCTGTTCATCTGAACTCAAGTGGTAATGAATGACGATTTAATGCCATGGATAGAACAAACGGTTCATTCAGCATCCTAGCATCAGTCTATATCAGTATAGAAAGCAATACCTAATTTAGTATCTTCAAATAATTTAAACCAAGTATTAAACAGTGTGCTGGGGTCAGATAACATTTTCCGCTTGATAACCATCTGGTTTCTTTGCGTTCCCTCTGAACTTGCCAGTTGTCGATCACAAAGACCACCAATGGAATAAAAGGCTGAATCTTCATCGGATTCATCGGTGAAAATAAAACGACAATCGATACCGCCACTGGCAAGATTATCGTTTTTTGTCATGCGCATAACATCAGATTGTAAGTTAATAATATCTTGATTCTTTAAGGAAGAAGTACGGCTTGCTAAGATAACATGGGCATGTTTTTCAAGGTGCGTAATGAATGCACCGAGGTTACCATTAAAAATATCGTCATATTTAAAATCTGCTTTATCTGTTTGAAAAACAACAAGATTGATAAAACGTTTTTCATCGGATGCTTGGGCGCACACGGAAAAACTCAATATAAACATGAGTGAAAAAAGTACCTTGCATTGTCTAAACATGATTGCCTCTTATGTTAAAGTCTTGTAATAAGTGATAAAATATCATTTTTTGTTTGTGAAAACTTTGCAAATAAAACATTGTACATCAATTTAGCATCTTGATGGGTCAGTAAGCCTTTTTTCTCAAGAGCTTGGATATCACCCAAGCTA
>CAYMPX010000454.1:0-1630 GCA_964392135.1 uncultured Methylomarinum sp. | reverse complement strand
CGTCAATCAACTTATACAAACTCGAACGTGCTTCTGTTGCATTGTAAACCTGCATGATATACCTCCAAAAGATAAAGCGTACGTGATTGCGTATTTTCTGTCAAAAAAAGCCCACGAATTACAACGATAAAAAAATATAATTTAGTGGGCTGCTTATATTTTACGTAGTTTAACCAAAACAACTTGACCTCCCCCCCCCTGCAACTAACATGCCAAAAAGTTCTATGGAAAGGGGTTGGCATGGCGATTCAAAGCACTATTAAAAGTTATTCTGGAAAAATTAAAGTTCTTGGTACAAATCAGCTCGCTCCAGAAGGCGTTCACTACAATTATATTCGATTAGAGGATGAGGATGGTAATGAGCTTCACTTGCCAAACGTAACACTTTCCAACCGACTTCATTCATACCTATCAGCAGGCAATCAAGCAACACTGTTCGTTTGTGAATATATAATCAATAGCAACTCTGACCTCGATATGAATACAGCAAACATCCTCTATGCCGTGCGTACTGAAAATAAAACTATCACAGCGATAGATGGTGCACTAAGCATTATAAAAGGAGTAAATAAAACATATTGGTTCCCTAAATTACAAGCTGTCGGATTTATCATTTTGGGAATCCCAACAATTCTTTTACTGGGACTCGGCTTCCTTTTGATTGGAGTTGGAATTTGGCTTTTAATAAAATATAATAAATCAATCTTTACATTACCTGATAGAGATAGCATGGAAAGAATATTGCATAATGGCAACGCTTCTTAAATAGAAAACAATGGTAAACCGTAAGTTCAAGGAGCAAATAATATGACATCATTCATAGACAATATTAGTATCGGCTTAGACTTAGCCACTGCTCTTTCAATCACAGGTGCTGCAATTGCTTTCATACACAATAATGTAAAATCGGCACAAAAGTCCATTAGTGATGAAATAGAAAGGGAAAGAGTTGTCAAGATGTCATCAGGAAGGGCTGAATTGGGCAGGCTGATTAAAATGCTTATTGATTCTGCAAGCAGCGAAGAACAAATGCTTAAGACTCTGCATAAGATTGATGAGTTTATTCGGTTTGAACTATGGCCTAATTTTGCATTGTATACTGAACAAGAAGTCATTTCTGAAGTGGAAAATATCATTGCTCAACTTGAAGAAGCTTCAAACGACATAAACAATCATGACATGTTTGATTTACGCTCTTTTGCAACGAAACTGATTAAGCTCGAAACAGTCATGATGCATGAGTTAAGGCAGTTAATGAATAAGGAAAGCGAAAGCCAAACAAAAGCAGTTATTGATAGGTATATAAAAGAACGCTATGGCCTTACTAAGTAAAGACTTCAATACTTACAAAAGTGGTTTGGGGTAAGATTAATAACGGGACGCTACCCTTTAAGAAAAGTGGCGGCGGCTGAGCGACAAGAACCTTATTTACTGCACTCAGTGCCTTTGGAGCAGGGAATTTATAACTTCCAAGTTACAAAGGACTCAAGCATTGCCAAGCCCGCTTTTTGTGATTTTTCAGGGTGAAATTGCACGGCTACAATATTGTCTCGCCCAACTGCGCAGGCAAATGGGTAATCACCATACGATGATGCTGCCAACATATGCTCTGGGTTGTCAGGTGCGCAAT
>CAYMPX010000453.1:0-1630 GCA_964392135.1 uncultured Methylomarinum sp. | reverse complement strand
AGAGGAACTCATTTCCCAAGCCATTAAACAAGGTGATTTCATGCTGTTTTTTTAACCGAAGTACTGTTCTGACATAATGCGCACTGTCTTCGTTAAGTTCAACCTGTTGATGAACATTAAGTTTATCTGAAATATACAATCTGGAAGTTCGCATGATCCTCTTTTTATCTAATGTAACTACGTAGTGTGGTTTTTTAGAAAGGGTACTCTATACCCTTAGTTCAAAATATGCTAAATGGAGAGTTACCTTTTAGGCATAAAAAAGGGGCTAGCCAGCCCCTTTTCTGAAAGAACATTTCAACTATTGTTTAATAGCGGTAATGATCCGGCTTATAAGGGCCTTCAACAGGCACGTTAATATAGTTTGCCTGCTCTGTTGTCAACGCTGTCAAATTAACACCTAACTGCTTCAAATGCGACCTTGCCACTTTTTCATCCAGCTTTTTAGGCAGGATATAGACCTTATTTTCATAATCAGCTGCATTTTCCCATAATTCAATTTGTGCCAATACCTGATTACAGAATGAATTAGACATGACAAAACTGGGATGTCCTGTGGCACAACCCAAATTAACTAAACGCCCTTCCGCTAAAATAATCAGTCTTTTACCATCAGGAAAAATAACATGATCCACTTGAGGCTTAATATTTTCCCAAGTATATTGACGTAATGCGGCAATTTCAATTTCAGAATCAAAATGACCAATATTACAAACAATGGCATTATTTTTCATTGCCGCCATGTGATCATGGGTAATAATATTAAAGTTACCGGTTGCAGTCACAAAAATATTAGCTAATGGCGCAGCTTCTTCCATGGTTACCACACGAAAGCCTTCCATTGATGCTTGCAATGCACAAATAGGGTCAATTTCCGTCACCCATACCGTGGCGCCTAAACCCCTTAATGACTGAGAACAGCCTTTACCTACATCACCATAGCCACAGATAACCGCAATTTTACCTGCAACCATAACATCGGTCGCACGTTTAATACCATCAACCAGTGACTCACGACAACCATACAAGTTATCGAATTTAGATTTAGTCACTGAATCGTTTACATTAAACGCCGGAGTTTTTAAAGTGCCTTTAGCCACCATTTCATATAAACGCAATACACCGGTTGTAGTTTCTTCCGATAAGCCTTTAACATCTGCCATTAATTCCGGGAATTTTTCATGCATCATGATGGTTAAATCACCACCATCATCCAGAATCATATTAGGACGCCAGCCATCAGGGCCAATAATGGTTTGCTCTATACACCACGCCGCTTCTTCTTCTGTTTCACCTTTCCAGGCGAATACCGGAATACCCGATTCAGCCATTGCCGCCGCCGCATGATCCTGTGTAGAAAAGATATTACAAGACGACCATCTAACTTCTGCACCTAATGCGGTTAGTGTTTCAATTAATACTGCTGTTTGAATCGTCATATGCAAACAACCCGCAATACGCGCATCTTTTAAAGGTTTTTTCTCACCAAACTCTTCGCGCAAGGCCATTAAACCCGGCATTTCAGTTTCTGCAATTGAAGTTTCTTTACGACCCCATTCAGCCAATGCGATATCAGCAACTTTATAATCTTGTGTACTCATTCTATATCCTACTCAATTGATTAAAGTGA
>CAYMPX010000452.1:0-1640 GCA_964392135.1 uncultured Methylomarinum sp. | reverse complement strand
ATGGTTCAGGAAAATCAACATTAACGAATGATCTTTATCAACAATTACAAAAAGATCATAAGGTTGAATTAATTTATCTTGGCCAATCATCAGGCAATATTGGTGATTGGATTAAAAACTTGAAAATCATTGGCCCAGCACTGGGTCGGTATTTACACGCTAAAGCAAAAAAAGTACATAATAAAAAAAATCAGGCTCCTGATAATTTAACATCACTGGTAATATATTTACTTTCACGATGGCGTGTTCATAAGTTTCGACGGGTGCTTAAACTTTGTCGACAAGGAGTCATTGTTATTACTGATCGCTATCCTCAGGCTGAACAAGCAGGATTTTATTTTGATGGGACAGGTCTAGGTGTATTAAAAGCAGAAACATGGCTTGCAAAAAAGCTTGAACAAAGTGAGCTAAAATTATATCAGTGGATGGCGAGCTATCAACCCACATTACTGATTCGGCTGAATGTTGATGCTGAAACAGCACAGAAACGTAAACCGGACCATAAATTAAAAATGTTAGAAGATAAAATTGCGGTTATTCCACATTTAACATTTAATGGAGCAAATATTCTTGATCTAGATAGTAGAGAACCGTACGAAAAAGTATATGAGTCAGCGATGAGTAAAGTAGATAATGTCATTATAAATTTGAGAAGAAGTTAATATTTCGTAGATGTTATTATATCTGTCTAAATTTTAAGTAGCTGAGCTCCCGTGTATGCCCAAGTCACAAAGTAGTCAAAATAAACAGGAAGTTATTCTTTCTGGTGTTATCGCCATTGTTGGCTGTGATGGCTCAGGAAAATCAACGTTATCTGCAGATTTACTGAAATATATGGCTAAAAAAGGCCCTGTTGTTCAACGATATCTTGGATTGGTCTCTGGGGAGAATGGGGATAAAATTAAGAAATTACCTTTTATCGGTGTTTGGCTTGAACGGTACTTAAAACGTAAGGCTGAGCGCGCTCAAGATATGAAAAAGAAACTACCAGGTACAGGTACAGCATTGATTATGTATTTACTTTCCTGGTGGCGCGCTTTCCATATGTTAAAGCTGCGGCGCCTTTCAAAGCGTGGAATCAATATATTGGTTGATCGCTATCCACAGGCAGAAATTTCTGGATTTCATTATGATGGGCCAGGTTTATCGGGTGAGCGCACCAGTAATTGGTTTATAAGAATGTTAGCTAGGAATGAACAAAAACTCTATCAGTGGATGGCAAAACATAAACCTGCATTAGTTATACGACTTAATGTTGATGTTGATACCGCATATGCGCGTAAACCAGATCATGATAAAGTTGAATTAGCTGAAAAAATAGAAATTATGCCAAAACTTCATTTTAATGGAGCAACTATCGTTGATATTGATTCAAGAAAACCTTATTCAGAGGTTTTAGATATTGCCTTGAAATCAATCGAGGATTGTATTTTTAGTTCGTAAAATTATTTATGGGAAAATAACCATGACACAGACGTCTTCTGATAAACCCTCTTTTTTTTATCGCTACCTAAAAAAAATAGGTAAGCCATTTTTACGTTGGGCAGGAGATTTTCAGGCACGACATTCATTGATCAGTACATCGCCTAAGATACCCAATGAGGAATTTTCTTGGGTAAGTAGTTTAGAAGCTGCCTATC
>CAYMPX010000451.1:0-1650 GCA_964392135.1 uncultured Methylomarinum sp. | reverse complement strand
GTAGTATTATTCGGTTCTTCAGGCTGGCTGCATGCCAACGAAAAATATAGGACAAATAGAAAAGTAAGCATTGAGACTGAAGTTATTGTTTTGAACACTATTTAGAAAATTTTGATAGGCAATATAATCAATTCATCTTCATAGCTTTTAGTTCGAAATCAATGTGAATATCATTTTAAAATTAGAACTCGCTCTCTGGGTATACTGTCCAAGGGTGGGAATACTGTCAGTGTTCATTAAAAGTTGAAAGGCAGTCTTGTTACCGATTCTAATGGCTATTTCTATTGCGGTCAGTTGATGGTGAGTATTTGCGAATGCCATGTAATTGATGGCATCGCCTTGCTCAATAAAAAATTTTATTTGCAAAGAGTCTCCTTCAAAAGTTGCCACCATCAGGTCCGACCATTCAGTTTTGTCATAGTCCCACCTACCACGATGTGCCTGGCAGTCCAATCCAATGGTTAATAATATATGCTTATCAGTATGTTTCCCCAAAAAACAAGTATCTTGAGTAATCAAATAGAGAATGAAAAATGAGATTACTTGAATTTACAGACCACTATCCAAACGAAGGAAGTTGTAAGGCTGAATTTAAACGATATAGGGAGCAGGAAGGTGTCGTATGCACTAAGTGTGGTGGCAAATCACATTATTGGAAAAAGAAAAGGGAGCAATGGGAATGCAAATCATGTACTCACAGAACGACTCTGAAAAGCGGAACAGTAATGCAGAACAGTAAGCTTTCCTTTAAATATTGGTTCATAGCGATGCATTTGATTACAAGCACGAAGAAAACATTTTCAGCAAAAGAAATTCAGCGTCAAATAGGACACAAGAACTATGAGCCGATATGGGCAATGTGCCACAAGTTACGACTTGTCATGGGTTTAAGAGATGATAAATACACACTCAGTGATGAGATTGAATTAGATGAAGGTTTTTTTGAAACCGTTTCAATCACTAGAGATAAATCAGAGCCTTTGAAAAGAGGAAGAGGTAGTCAACGGCAAACTACAGTATTAGTGACTGTAGAGTCAAAACCAGTGGAAGAGCATCTGATAAAGAAGAAATACAGTATCGACAAGAGGGTTAAATTCATTAAAATGAAAGTAATCAGCAATTTAAAAAAGGAGACGATAACAAATTCAGTGGAAAAGATGGTTGAAACAAGAACCAAAATAATATCAGACGGGTCCTCAAGCTATAATGATTTGCCTGAAAATTATAACCTTGAAAGTCATGTAATTCCTAAAAAAGAAATAAACAAGGTACTACCCTGGGTTCATAAAGCAATAAGTAACGCAAAGAGGTTGTTCCTTGACGCACATCACAGGATAGATGATGATTTCCTACAAAGTTACCTTAACGAATTTTGCTTCAAATTCAATCGTAGATACTATGATAATGTTTTTGACAGATTAATGATAGCCGCCGTCTCAAATAGATGGGATTACCTTGGGGAAACTAACTGATAAGCATAAAATTGATTGTTGCTCCGCCGCCTAAAATTAGTCTAGCATTTTGATCTCTAAATCTCAGTCTGCCATTGTAGTTCAATGTGCCACCGCTCACTTCTAGTTCAACATAAGCAGTTGCAAATCCATGTGCCGGAGTAGCATTATTATTACCAATAACGGTATTGACACCCCC
>CAYMPX010000450.1:0-1676 GCA_964392135.1 uncultured Methylomarinum sp. | reverse complement strand
GCAATATTTATTTTATCTAACCATTTTTGAAAAAAACTTAGTTCAAGTTCTAATCCAACCATCCCATAAAATTCACCAGATATATTTCTAAAAGCACGGTTTTGGATAACGGCTACATTTCCTGTATTACTTTTAAACGATGGTGTAACATATTCTCTAAGTTTATCATTATTTTTGTATGAGGCACACCAATCACGCTTACTCCCATCAAAACCTATGGTAGATGAACGAGGAGGCTTGTTGTATGTATGAGCAGTCATGCAGTTTTTATCAGCGGTACCAACCCCTATAAAATAGTTAGGCAAGGTTTCCAACTTTGATTTTATCAATTGAGTTGTTTTGTGTTGCTGAACTTGGTCTGGCTGTGGATATTGTAAGTCATTGAGTGAAATCTGACTCACAAGATCAAGTAATACATAATGTGATGCTTTGAATGAACTTTCTACCCACTCTTGAATTAAATAACTTGTATTTGCAACACGAGAACGAACATTAGAGAGTTCTTTAACATATCCAGAACGAATATCATAGATTGCAAAAGCAGTAATAAGCAATAAAAATAAACCAGTATAAATTAAGCTTTTTTTATATTCTGTCATAAGTTCTTGGTATCTCTTGTATCTTAGTTTCAGTGGTGATCATTACAATGATGTATGTAATCAATGAGGGCAGACTCGATTGATTTTTAGCCGCCACCTTAATTTTTCCCATATCCACTTGCAACTATAACGGATATTATTATTTTTTTGACAATAATTTGATGGGCAAGCCAATTATTAAAGGTGACGCTACCCTTTAATTGTCCTACCCAAAATAAGGGTAGAAGGCTTATAACAGCTTAAAATACACAAGAAGGTTATAACAAAGTTAAAACTCTGAAAAAGCTCGTATAATGGCTACATCATTTAAGAGTTTTACAAGGGCGTGAAATGCAAACAAGCATTAGAAAAATAGGCAACTCGACAGGGGCAATCATTCCTGTTGCCATTCTGAGGAAACTAAAACTTAGCGAGGGTGACGTGCTTACTATTTCAGAAGAAAAAGGTAAAATTGTCATGTCCACAAGCAAGCCAAAGTACACGCTAAAAGAATTGCTGGCTAAGTGTGATCTCACTATTCCTGCACCAGTGAATGAGTGGGACAGCGTTGAGCCAGTTGGAAGCGAGAAATGGTAAAGGCGGCTGTTTTCCAGCGCGGTGATATCGTTCGAGTATGTTTAAACCCAACAGCAGGAAGAGAAATACAAGGCGAATATCGGCCTTGCTTGGTGTTGTCACCAAAGGAGTTTAACCTTCTTGGTAACACGCTAATAGCGCCTATTACTCAAGGCGGTAATTACGCTCGAATCGAGGGGTTTACTGTTGCGTTGATGGGAACAGGAACGGATACACAAGGCGTTATACTTGTGAACAATGTAAGGATGACTGACTTAACAGCACGAAAAGCTGAGAAAATTGAAGCCGTACCTTCATTTATTATTGATGAAGCTATCGCAATATTAGCTTCAATATTAGAAGAGTAGTCAAAGGATTATTAAAGGTGACGCTACCCTTTAATTATTCCACCCAAGTTAAGAGCGGGAAGCTCACTCTATAACCTGTCTTATATATTGTGCATGTTATTCCTCTACGCTATACTTGTACAATAAATAGAACATATGAGCTAAATTATGAGAA
>CAYMPX010000449.1:0-1694 GCA_964392135.1 uncultured Methylomarinum sp. | reverse complement strand
AACGAAATGAATCTACTTCATTTAAAGGTGAACATATAGTTGAATGCTTCGTTATCAAAAATGGTGTAGTAGTTGCCAAAGATAGAATTGATGTACCCATTCAGTGAGACATAATTATGATGAAAGATGATTTATTAAAACACATAGCCGAAACAGCATATAACGTGGGTTTTGGTGCAAAAAAACACTTCGCTACTTATGATATTACTGACAAGGTACCTAGCCTAATAAGCTTTATTTCAATGACCTTTGGTACCTATGCACTTGCTTTTGATGGACTTACAACAAAATTTCTTTCTGCTTCATTTATTATTCTAGGAGTTATAGGGTTGTATATTTCATTTTACGATTCTAAAAAATCTTCTTACGAAAATCATGGTATTGAACTTACAAAATTATTTAACGAACTCAGTAAGCTGTACAAGAATGTGAAAAGTGCTGATGATCGCCAATTAAAAGATTATGAGCAAGCGTTAAAAGATATCGAAAATCAGTATTACAACAACTGTAATAGTAAACAAATTTTATTTAGTGATTGGTATGCTCACTATAAGTTTTTTTGGCAACATCAAATTGATTGGGTTGATGAACAAAAACACTTTACTTTTCTTAGGGATAAAATCCCTCTATCTTTCTCAATTAGTGTAATCAGTGTGTTTTTGGGAGTAGTTATCTGGAGATGTAACATACTGTTACAGGTATGCAGTCTAGTTGCACCTTAGAACAGTCACCTTGTATTAATAGAGTTTCAGCGGCTAGAAAGAGAATTAAATGATGCAATCATTACCAAATTTCAGGGAAGAATTCAGCGCAAAAATTCCTGCTTTAACCTTACTTACCAACTTGGGTTATCAGTTTATCTCACCTGACCAATGTGCCTCCATGCGTGGCAATACAGAGCTCCAACAGCAAAGACAAGTCATATTAGTTTCGGTAATGCGAGATTTCCTTGCCAAACAGATTTTTCCTTTTGCAGGTAAACAGCATTCTTTATCAATTGCCTCCATTGATAAAATCATTCATGAACTAAGCCCTGCGATAAATGAGGGCTTGCTAGGGGCAAATGAAAAGCTCTATAACGCAATGATGTACGGTATTAGTGTTACTGAGTTTATTGATGGTAAAAAAGCAACCCCCACCATACAGCTGATTGATTGGCAGAACATCAACAATAATAGCTTTCATTTTACGGAAGAGATGGTTATTGAAAACAGTCAAGCAACGGGCAACCGTATTCCTGATATTGTTTGTTTTGTTAATGGCTTACCTCTAGTTGTGATTGAAGCTAAGCGGCCTGATTCTTCAATAGAAGGCAAATCAACTTTACTCTCAGGCGTTTCTCAACATATTCGTAACCAAGGCCAAACTGAAATTCCACACTTGTTTGCTTATAGTCAGTTATTACTTTCAATTAATGGGCATGATGGTTTATATGCAACTTGTGGTACACCTGAAAAATTTTGGGCCAATTGGAAAGAAGAGTTAATTCCTGAAGCAGAATATGTACGTTTAAAAAACCAAACTTTAACTGAAGAGCAACTCGCTGGTATTTTTGACCGTCGCCCTGCTGATGCAAATCAAGATTATTTATCTATGATTGCTGCGGGTGATCTTAGTGTTACTAATCAAGACCGTCTATTAGTTAGCTTACTGCGTCCTGATCGGTTATTAGATATAACACGTCTATTTACTTT
>CAYMPX010000448.1:0-1724 GCA_964392135.1 uncultured Methylomarinum sp. | reverse complement strand
TCAGTAAAAAACTATTTGGCTTTGCTAATAGTAAATAATACCTATTCACTCTCAGAGGCTGTGAATTAATCCCCAAATACCATTTTCAGATTCTTATTTTTCAATAACTTACAAACTGAAAAACCAATTAATTCACAACCTCTCAGTTGAGCATAGACACTCAACCCAGAGGTTTTTTAACAGCTAAACCCAATAATCCAGCAGCAAACCGACAAACACGCTAAGCCCAAAATAATTGCTATTTAAAAAAGCCTTAAAGCATAAATCTTTATCCCGATTAACAATTAATTTCTGCTGATAAATAGACAGAGCAAGTGCAACAACAATACTTGCGTAATAAAAACCGCCCAATTGCTGCATTTGCCCTATCAGAACAAATAAACCGATAATAACAAGCTGAAGCCCTGCCATTATTTCACGATCTTTATCAGCAAATAAAATCGCTGTTGATTTAACCCCTATTTTTAAATCGTCCTCTTTATCTACCATTGCATACATGGTGTCATAAACCAATGCCCATAACATAACAGCCAGGTACATTACCCAGGCAACCATAGGAATATGATCTGTTTGCGCACTAAACGACATGGGTACTGCAAAACCAAAGGCAATACCTAAGTAGGCCTGAGGCAAATGGGTATACCGTTTCATAAAAGGATAACTGGCCGCCAAAAATGCAGCGACAAATGACAGCATAATTGTCATTAAATTAAGCTGTAATACCAACACAAAAGCACACAAGCATAAAACCACAAACAAGATCAGTGCTTCTTTTGGACTCACCTTACCAGCAGCAACTGGTCTTTGTTTGGTTCGTTCCACATGGGGGTCAAAATCACGATCCGCATAGTCATTGATTACACAGCCTGCTGCCCGCATTAACACCACACCAGAACAGATAACAAACAAGACAAACAAATCCGGTTTGCCATCACTCGCAACCCACAACGCCCATAATGCCGGCCAGAGTAAAATCAAAATACCTATGGGTTTATCAAACCGTGCCAATAGCCAGTATTGTTTTAATCTATCCATGACTATTACGCTATTCACCGTCTGCACTCCGAATTGATTGAATAATCGAGGTGGTGGAATGCCCTTCAAAAAGGGATAACACTTTGACCTCACCGCCATTAGCCAAAACACTTTCATGCCCTGCTATAGAAGTAATATCTGTATAATCGCCCCCTTTTGCTAAAATATCAGGCAAGAGCTGATCAATTTCCTGTTTAGGCGTATCGTTTTCAAAAGACAGCACCCAATCTACACACTCGAGTGCTGCCAACATTTCCATTCTATAGTACAGATCATTAACCGGGCGTTCTGGACCTTTAAGCCGTCTAACCGAATCATCACTATTAACCAAAATTACCAGGCGATCACCCAATGCCTTGGCTTGCTGTAAATAACGAATATGCCCGGGATGCAAGATATCAAAACAACCATTGGTTAAGACTATTTTTTCGCCGTCCTTTCTGGCTGCCTGCATAGCCTGTTTTATATCATCTAATAAACCCACACCCCGCTGATGCGCCCGCTGTCCTTGCAAAGCATAATTTAATTCTTCGGTATTGACCGTCGCAGTTCCCATCTTAGCGACCACAATACCCGCTCCCATATTGGCTAACTCGGTTGCTTCCGCCAGTGATTTATTGGCTGCCAAACTTGCCGCTAATACCGAAATAACCGTATCCCCCGCACCTGTTACATCAAAAACTTCCCGT
>CAYMPX010000447.1:0-1742 GCA_964392135.1 uncultured Methylomarinum sp. | reverse complement strand
CTAATTTGCTATTGAAAAAAGAGTTGAGGCTGTTAAGTTAGCTACTTAAAATTAGGAGGTAGGTGAACCGTTACCGATTTTAAACTGTCCACTGAATTTTTTGTTAGCTTTTGAGAGTCAGCTATTATGCTATTTTCTATCAACACCGTGGCACCTTCTACACTAAGGTGGTCATCATCAAAATAGAGTGATTTTCCGCCCTTAATAGCAGGGCAAAATTTTGCAGTGCATAATATTTCAAAAGGTTTTATTGCATGTAGATTGTTTCCATACGGCAGGGAATCAAGTTTCTTAATTATAAACCTGTTTCTACTAAAATAATATTCCGACGTTGTTGATTTTTGTAGGTCAATTAATGATTTATCATTAAATACAGAAAAGGGGGTAACTGCTTTGCTTATATGTATTGGTAATTCTGGAATGGGATATACTACAAAAACCTCCTTTCCAGACTTTAAAAGACGAGTAATAATTTTAGAAAAGCTTAGCCAATAAAACTCCCTTGAGTTTACTTTTATTAAACTGCGAGAAGAATGAGTGAACGTAGTAACGGGATCCTTATTCGGAAGCTCTGGATATGAATCCAGTTGAGAGCCATACAAAAAAGCGCTATGCCTATAGACTAATAAAATATTTTTAATAGAATCATCCTTTTCAAGATAAGAGAGAGCTTCATTAACCCACTTAGAACACCCCGGCTTATAAACATCAAACAATAATGCAGCTGGACAGCCTGTAAAACTAAGATGCAATAAACCCTCTCCTCTTCTTTCAAGAAATTTTGCAAGAGCATAAGCAGGTTCTATCGAATGACTGTCCCCAAAGCTTGCCCAAGTGATATTTTTCCCAAAATATCTGCAAGCTTTTTCAGGTTTTAAATAGTCACTACCAAAAGTGTTGCATCCCTTCCTCTTAGGACTTTTTTTAATTGATTCTGCATAATTATTAGTTTTAAATCGACCTGAAAAACCTTGGTGGAAATGACCAGATAAACCTATTGATAAAAACAAAACAATTGATAGTGTCGAATATCGAAAAATAGAAGTTCTTGAAAAGGATAATTTATTTCTAAATGGTTTTTCTATAAACTTATAGCTTAAATACGACAATACAAATGTCATCGCGATTGCACCACTGAATACGCTGGAGTTAGGTTCTCCAATAGTCTTCATACGAAGAATCGCAAACAATGGTTGATGCCATAAATACAAAGAATACGATATCAAACCTATATGAACAAATAGCTTATTGGAAAGAAACCGACCAACATAAGTATTACAGTCACTATAGAAAATAATGGCGCATGTTCCTAATACCGGGATTAAGGTATAAAAACCAGGAAACGGGGTACTCTTATCAAAAAATATTATCGAATATAAAATTAGTGATAGCCCAACCATTCCATTTACTTCTTTTATCCAACGATGTATCGATAAAGAATGCCATTTCGAAAAAGCGATAAGAGAACCAAAAAGCAGCTCCCATGCACGGCTAAAAATAAGGTAGAAATTTGCATCTATTGCACCTATTTTAGACATATACTGTGAACAAAGTAGGGAAATAACAGACAATAATGCAATGATATACACCAAGTGTTTTTTACCTATAAACCAAAACACCGATACCATAACTGGGAAAAAAATATAGTATTGCTCTTCTACTGCTAAGCTCCATGTGTGTAATAACGGTTTTTCATCTGACGTGGTTGAAAAGTAACCGCTTGTTAGATAAAAATATACATT
>CAYMPX010000446.1:0-1749 GCA_964392135.1 uncultured Methylomarinum sp. | reverse complement strand
GCACATCCTACAATGGGTGCTATTTTCTCACCTGAAAAGTGTAAGCTACTTTAGGGTTAAAATGAAAGGTGCCTATTATGATCTTCTTTTTTTAAACGGGTTGCTTTAAAAGCATCCATTCTTATTTTTTAACTAATGTTGAATAAACTCGCTTATAATTCCTAACGCTTTTTTTCCAGTTTCTTTCTTGTTCCACATAATCTCTGCCCATTCTGCGCATTTCATCTTGTAATTCCGGGTGCTGCAATAAGCCCAATACACTTTTAACCAAAGACTCAGTGTCATTTGCTTTAAATAACAGACCATTTTTTTGGTCATTGATAAGTTCTTTATGTCCACCAACATCAGAAGCAACGACTAACCGCCCTTGTGCCATTGCTTCTAAAGGTTTAAGAGGAGTGACCAATTCAGTTAATCGCATTGCTAAGCGCGGATAAACAAATATATCTACTTGATTATAATATTCTTGAATTTGATCGTGCGGTACACGCCCAGTAAAAACAACATTCGATTCTAATTGTAACTGCTTGACTTTATCTTTAATAAGCTGTTCTTGTGGCCCGCCCCCCACTAACAATACACTTACATTCGGCTGCTGTTTAAGAATATCAGGGAGTGCATCAAGTATTAGAGGTATACCTTCATAAGCATAAAAAGATCCAATAAAGCCAAGTACGGTTTTACCTTTCAAGCCCAGTTCTTGCTTAAGTGTTTGGTCGGCTCGCTGTCCGAAAGTAAATTTTTCTATATCAACTGCATTTGGAATAACGGTGATTTTTTGTTCATCAATGCCACGTTTGATAATATCTTGCTTTAAACCATTACATATACAGGTTACTGCTTGTACCTTTTTAAACACATAGGTTTCTAACGCTTTAGTAATCCTGTAACGCAAACTGCCTTGTTTGGTTGTTCCATGATCTACAGCAGCATCTTCCCAAAATGCTCTGCATTCATACACGATAGGAATATTGTATTTTTTCCCTGCGTAAAGCGCAGCTAAACCATTAAGTGCTGGCGAGTGTACATGTAAGATATTTGGCTTGATTTCAGGAATAATTTCATCTAGTCTGGCTTTTAAACTCTGCACAATGACCCATTGATTAACAACAGGTAATTTCGCCAATAACCCTGTTATTGCGGGTGACCGATAAAAAGTTAAACCGTCAATCTCTTCTTCAGTCACCTCTGCAATCCTATGTTTAGCAGATGTGACATGAAATGTTTTCCAACCCAATACTCGTTGTTGTTCTAAAATCGCACGTGTACGGAAAGTGTAACCACTATGAAGTGGAATAGAATGATCCAGTATATGTAAAATTGTTAAATCATTTTTCAATTTCTTAAAACCTTCCATAAATATTCTATTCTCACTTTAGTGCAAAAGATATGCTTCGTTCCTCTGTATATTCTATATCACAAGCTTAACTAAATACTAGATCGGGTGCTTTAACTGCTCACTATTCATACTTAAAGACTCATAATCAATATAACAAATATTCTCTTTTGAGTAATGTAAAACGAAAAGCTGTAAAATAGTGCAACATGCATACCTTCTGATATTATCTTTTGATTCTGCTTTTGATCTACCACCCGAGTACAGAAGTCGGTTTTACTATATTTAACGCCATGTTCGACTTTATTTTGTAAATCAAAGTTGAAGGCATGACAACTCAGGCGTACAGTTATTTTGTGAAAGATAACTTAACGGAGAGCTGTCATGCCAGTAGAGGACTTTATCATTTATGT
>CAYMPX010000445.1:0-1758 GCA_964392135.1 uncultured Methylomarinum sp. | reverse complement strand
GCTATGAATTTAAAAGGCTAGGGCTTAGTGGTATAGATATTATTTCTTTTTTTAAAGAAGAATATATAATCTATACCAGCTGTACGCCTTTAAAAATAAGAGTTTCAAGCAAGTGGTACAGATGGTACTTTAAAACCTAAGTGGTACGTGGCCTTTTTGACGACTAAATAAAATCTAAAAATTCAAAACGTACCACTTAAAATGATGGTTGTCACAGGGTTTTATTGAATTTACTTGAACGTGATAATGGCTACAGGGCTTGTTTTAATTGGATAGTTGAGTTTTATTGAATGTTGTAGAATGTAGAAATGGCGGTGGGTGAGAGATTCGAACTCTCGTTAGGGGTAAACCTAAACACACTTTCCAGGCGTGCGCCTTCAGCCGCTCAGCCAACCCACCAATATTTTTGCTCTAAAAAGCTGCGCTATGTTAGGGAAAAATATCAACAGGCGCAAGTCAATTTTTCACAGACTTAAATAAAAAGTCAATAAATGTTCTTGGTATTGGTAATTCATATAACAAGGTAGTTATGCATTACCTTTAATTTTTAGTTTGTTTTCTGTCGCAAAATTTAACATTCTGTGTAAAGGGATCAAGGCTTTTTCTGCCAGTTGCTTGTCGACAGTAATTTCGCGTCCCTGTGGACACTCTAGTGCTTCCACAATAGATTTTAATCCATTCATTGCCATCCAAGGACAATGAGCACAACTACGGCAAGTCGCGCCATTCCCTCCTGTAGGAGCCTCAATAAAATGTTTTTGTGGACTAGCCTGTTCCATTTTATAAAAAATACCTTTATCGGTCGCAACAATAAAGCGTTTATTAGGCATTTCTTGACTGGCTTTAATTAACTGGCTGGTTGAACCAACAGCATCGGCAATACTAACTACATTTGCAGGTGACTCGGGATGCACTAATACGCCAGCGTCAGGATATTGTTTTTTTAATGCAATCAAAGCGTTCGCCTTAAATTCATCATGAACAATACAAGCGCCTTGCCACATCAGCATTTTTGCACCAGTTTCTTTTTCAATATATGCACCTAAATGACGGTCAGGCCCCCAAAGAATAGGTTTACCTTCACTTGCTAACATATCAACAATTTCTAAAGCTATGCTGGAAGTAACAACCCAATCAGCTCGTGCTTTAACTGCGGCAGAGGTATTAGCATAAACAACCACAGTATGATCTGGATGTTGATCGCAAAAAGCAGAAAACTCATCAATTGGACAACCCAAATCTAACGAGCAAGTAGCTTCAAGCTCTGGCATTAACACAGTTTTTTCTGGGGTTAAAATTTTAGCGGTTTCCCCCATAAATTTGACACCCGCAACAATTAAAGTATCCGCTGAATGCTGCTTACCAAAACGAGCCATTTCTAATGAGTCGGCAACACACCCTCCTGTTTCTTCAGCAAGCGCTTGAATTTCAGGATCGGTGTAGTAATGCGCTACTAAAACAGCATTTTTTTCTTTTAACAGTTGTTTGATCTTTTCTTTATACAGTGCACGTTCATCAAGACTTAACGGCTTTGGTTTAGGGGGATATTGAAAATCAAATTCTACAGCTAAATTAGTTTGGCTCATACAAATCTCTATTAGTACTACATAAAAAACGAATGAATTATACGTGATGATAAAGAAAATTGGTATTAAGAAAAATTATTCAGATTTTGCGTGGCTAAAGCTCCGCCTACAAATATCACCCACGGTTTAACCTTCGACCTGTTTCGGTTAAGAACGTTAAAAGCCTTGGCTT
>CAYMPX010000444.1:0-1761 GCA_964392135.1 uncultured Methylomarinum sp. | reverse complement strand
ATTTGGGCAAGATCTAACTAATCAACAAAATTACTATAATAAAAATGAATTATTAGAGTTAGAGCGGGCCTTAGAAGCTGAAATAGCAGAGGAGGCTATGGAAAATAAAAACTCTGCTAAGATAGAAGATTTGCTTGATGAAATCGATAAGATGGCAGCTGATTTCCGGGGAGATCCTGCCTCGGCATTGTTAGAGGTTTTAGATCCTGAGCAAAATCACACTTTTGCAGATCACTATCTGGAAGTGGATTTTGATTTATCTGATGTTATGTTTGTTGCAACAGCCAACACCATGAATATTCCACCTGCTTTGTTAGATAGAATGGAAGTTATTCGTTTGTCAGGTTATACCGAAGATGAAAAGATTAATATTGCAACACGTTTTTTAATTTCCAAACAAATAAAAAATAATGGCTTAAAAGCAACTGAAATTGATATTTCAGCGTCAGCGGTGCAAAGTATTATTCGATATTACACCCGTGAAGCAGGTGTTCGTGGTTTAGAGCGTGAAATATCAAAAATTTGCCGAAAAGTGGTTAAATCCTTGTTGCTAAAAGATCAGAAAACGAAGGTGTTAGTAACAGAGGAAAATATAGTTGATTATCTCGGGGTTAAACGCTTTAGTTATGGCTTGGCGGAAGATAAGGATCAGGTAGGACAAGTCACTGGATTGGCATGGACTGAAGTGGGTGGTGAGCTATTAACGATTGAAACGGCAGTCATGCCTGGTAAAGGTAAGCAATCCGCAACCGGCAAATTGGGCGATGTGATGAAAGAATCAATAGAGGCTGCGGTCACTGTGGTAAGAAGTCGAGCGCAAGTGCTAGGAATTGATAATGCCGTTTTCCAGAAAAATGATATGCATATCCATGTGCCGGAAGGTGCAACCCCGAAAGATGGGCCAAGTGCGGGTATTGGGATGTGTACTGCAATTATTTCGGCATTAACGAAGATACCTGTGCGGGCAAATGTTGCAATGACGGGTGAGATTACCTTGAGAGGTGAGGTTTTACCTATCGGTGGTTTAAAAGAGAAATTGCTGGCGGCACATCGTGGTGGGATAACCACGGTTTTAATTCCCTCAGAAAATGAAAAGGATTTAGTAGAAATTCCTGAAAATATTAAGCAAAATTTAGATATTAAACCGGTTCATTGGATTGATGAAGTATTAGAGGTTGCCTTACAGTATATGCCTGTGCCAAATAAAAATGCTGAAAATAACGGAAAAGCCGAAGAAACAGTAACGGCTAATAAAGCGGAGCGAATTGCGCATTAAACTGGTTTTTTATATGTTTTTTGAGCAGAATGCGACAAATCCTTAAATATAGGGGGTTCTGGCTGTTTTTAACTTGACACTGCGTTAGTGCAATTGATATAAATAGACCTGTTTCTTTTATAGGCTTTTTTGTTGTTATGACAAATTGCAGTCAAAAAGATCAGCTTTCTCATTTCATATATATTGACAGTTTACTTCCTAAGGGGGAATAATGAATAAATCGGAACTTATTGATGCTATTGCTGACGCATCTGAATTAACAAAGGCGGATGCCGGTCGTGCTTTAGATGGTTTTTTGGGTGCTGTAACTGAAACTTTAAGTAACGGTGATTCAGTTGCTTTAGTTGGTTTTGGGACGTTTTCTGTTAAAGACAGAGCTGAGCGTAAAGGGCGTAATCCACAAACGGGTGCAGAGATTACAATTAAGGCTGCAAAAATTCCTTCATTTAAAGCTGGTAAATCTTTAAAAGATGCTGTAAACTAGC
>CAYMPX010000443.1:0-1766 GCA_964392135.1 uncultured Methylomarinum sp. | reverse complement strand
AGATGATATATCAGATGCGATTTTAACTAGATTGCTCAGTGAAGAAATTACATTATATGGTACGGCTGCAAGAGCAGCTAAACTACTTTATCGGAAATATGCTCAAAAAGCTACTATTGCAGTAGGTAATTATAAAGAGCAATTCACTGAAAGAGCTAAACTTTGGAAAGAAATTTCTGATGAACTTGAGCAAAAGAGAATTGCATATGATGCTAAACCATTTTTTGGAGGTACATCTGTATCCGATAAAGATACTCGAAAAGATAAAACAGATAGACCAATACCTGATTTTGAGCGAAATATGTTAGAGGATGAGTGGACGTAATGCCATTTAAAGATGCTTTAATTGATCAAGTCACAATTGGTAAATACACTGAGACAATCAGTGCTGGTGACCCTACAATAAGCTGGACAACTTTATACGAAGCAGATGCTTATATTGAGACTCTAAAAGGGATTGAGAGATTTTTTAATTCTGATACCAACAAAGCATTCGTTACTCATCGAATTCATTTACCACTTACAGATTTAACTGGTAGTAATATGACTCTTGATGAAACTCTTGAAGCTGTACCGGTTGTTCCTTATGATGACGCTACGCAAAGATCTTTAGTTCATCATTATAGATTTGTTGTAGTTGATAAAGTTCATGGGCATCACTATGAAATTGATTGTGAGCGAGTAAGTCGTGGTTAAAATTGTATTTAAAGATTATTCACAAAAAGCTGGAAAACTTTTTGTTAAAAAAGTATCTGAAAATATGCAAAATATACAAAATGAGTATATTGATGATATGCGTGAAACATTATCTCAAACACCTCATGGACGGTTTTATAAAAATGCTGGTACACCTAATTGGTATGAAGTATCTGGGCCTGGGCCAGGTGTTCATAGAGCATCTAAACCAGGTGAACCTCCTGCAGAACTCACTGGACGCCTAAAAAAAGATATTGAATCTATAGTACTTGAAATTACTAGTGAACAATACAAAGGCAGAGTTCAAAGTAATGTGCCTTACTCAGCATTATTAGAAATAGGGGGTATAAATGAGGAAGGATATAAAGTTGATCCCAGACCAGCATGGTTACCTACATTAGTTGCTAATCGGAAAAAATATGGTAAAAAAGTTGGAATAGGTTTTAAGCGAAAGGGGTGATTAATTGGGTGATATTTGGACACCCCTACAAACTGCTATTTTTAATTTAATTACAAGTGATGCCACATTTATCAATCTAACGAATGTGGCAAGAGATGACGGTAATGGCAATACTGGTGCTCAATATTATATAGGATACGTACCAAAGTGGGCTACTTATCCTTATGCAGTAACCCATGGAGATGCTACTAGTGCTGCATGGTATGAATTTAACGGAGGCTCTGGAGAGGATTTAATATGGCCTATACATGTTTGGTGTGATTTAAAACATGGTGGGCCACAAAAATGTAGGAGTGTAGCTTCTGCAGTTATGGGAGTAATGGATGATGCTTCATTAACTGTTACTGGATTTAACGCAATGTTATGCAGACGTGTTTATAGTACTCTTCCAATGCGCCAAAACTCATTTCAGTATGTTGGTGATTCACAACTTTTTCACCAAATAATTCGATATCGTATCATGGTTCAAAAATCATAATTTAAAGATTCAGAATAAAGGAGGAATTGCGAAATGGCAGAAATTACAGGTAAAGATGCTACGATAACTGTTGGGGGATCTTCACTTCAAGGATCGGATAATTTTTCAATTACTATTGACAGAAATATGGTT
>CAYMPX010000442.1:0-1769 GCA_964392135.1 uncultured Methylomarinum sp. | reverse complement strand
ATGGCGATATAGCTCAGTCCGGTTAGAGCGCGGGATTCATAACCCCGAGGTCCCAGGTTCGATCCCCGGTATCGCCACCATTTAAATCAATCGCTTAGGTAAAAACCAAGTGCTTTTTTTATATCTAAGGGACACTGGCGGGGCAGTTGGAAATAAACAATCACAACACCTCTCAACACAATAGGCTTATTCTTTCCCTCTAAAGCCTTCCATTCTGTATCTGCTAAAAGCTCTAAATTAATAAAAAATAATTCACAACAATTATCCATAGATTGGCTTAAAAGTACCCAATTCGAGCTGTTTTAATTTCTAGCTGTCCCTTCTTTGTCCCATTTCGTTAGTTGTTTAATTAAATAATCTATAAAAACAAATGCATATCGTATTATTTTGCGGGATTAATTATCCCGTGTTGTTATTTGTTGCGTTTTGTTATAGTGTGTTGTTGACGTAAAAAAACGGGCTTGGAAGTGCTACCAACACAAACAAGCCCTAACCGAAACTTAACAAACAGGGTTAAGCAATGGCTACCAGATATTATACCGCCATTGTCCCAAGAGGTTTACATGGCTACTATCGAAAAGCGTACTATCGACAATGGTGATACATCTTACCGAGTTAAAATCAGGCTGAAAGGCTATCCAACACAGACTGCAACCTTTAAGCGGCTCACAGATGCTAAGAATTGGGTGACAATTACCGAGGCGGCAATCAAAGAAGGGCGGCACTTTAAAACAGCGGCTGCTAAAAAACATACCTTTTCTGAAATGATTGATAAGTTTTTAGCAGGTTCGACATTCACCAAAGAGCAAAAAGAACATCAAGTAATGCACTTAAAACGCTGGCGCGATGAACTGGGTGCATACACATTGGCTGATGTTACTCCTGATTTAATCACGGAAATAAAAGACAAGCTGTTATCTGAAATTACACCTAAAGGTACAAAACGTGCATCATCAACAGTTGCGCGTTATCTATCATCATTGAGTCCAGTTTTTACGGTTGCTATAAATGAATGGCAATGGCTGGAAGAATCACCCATGCGAAAAATAAAGAAACCAAAAGAGGCAAGAGGGCGTGTTAGGTTCCTAGATGATGACGAGCGACAAAGGCTATTAACCGCCTGCCAAGAATCTAAAAACAAGCAACTATATTTGTGCGTGATATTGGCATTGAGTACAGGTATGCGGCAAGGTGAATTAATGGGGCTTAAATGGCCTGACGTTAATTTGAAGGATGGTTTTATTATCTTGCACGAAACTAAAAATGGTGACCGAAGGCGTGTGCCGTTAGCTGGTCATGGATTAAAACTGTTACAAGAACATGCCAAGGTTAGACGGCTTGATACTAATTTACTGTTTCCAGGTAATGTTCACAAAGATAAACCAATAGACCTTAGACAGCCTTTTACAACAGCTATCAATAAGGCAGAAATAATAGATTTTAAATGGCATGACCTTAGGCACTGTACAGCATCTTATTTGGCTATGAATGGCGCGTCACTGGCTGAAATAGCGGAAGTGTTAGGACATAAAACATTGCAGATGGTTAAACGTTATGCTCATTTATCAGATGGACATGTTTCAAGTGTGGTTGAGTCTATGAACGCTAAAATATTTGGTGGTAGCTAATGAATGTTGTTTTGAAAATTAAAGGTCGTGAGGCTTTGGCTGTCTGGACTTTGCCCTATATTACTTCATGGCGATTGAGTCCAGATATGCTTTTGGATTGAGTCCAGATATGCTTTTGGAAAGATTAGCGGGTGATGCTAT
>CAYMPX010000441.1:0-1794 GCA_964392135.1 uncultured Methylomarinum sp. | reverse complement strand
TCTAGGCGCGCCAAGGGGGTGCATAGACTTTCGTAATTCAACTGATGATTCTAGGATTATGTTAGATGGTGGCTCCCTCGACTTGATCTGACATCACCTTAAAAATAATATCTAGGCATTGTTGATTATCCCACAACCATGGATGATGATCTGATTTTTCCAATAAGGTAAGATCCCAGGGTGATTGCTCGTTGACCAATTGTTGTACTGGCTTATAGGGAGCTGTAGCATCATTGATTGCGTGTATACAATGGACTTTTAAATCTTTATTTAAATTCTTCAAATTTTTAATCAATGATTGATGGTATAAAACATTCCAAAGCGTGGTAATGGATGAAAGTACATTGTGCTTGACCAAGTCACTGACAACTTCTTCTGGAAATTCTTTTAACATATAGGGTAATAGTTTCCCTGCGATCCGCCTAGTAAACATACAGGTAAGTGCAGCAATACCCATATTGGTCATCAACCATCCACTCGGTGTACGCCGCATCCAGTGATACGCTTCATTCTGAGAATAAAATAAGGGTAAACTGAGTAATATTAACGCTTTCACAGCTTGAGGATGTCGTTCTGCATAACCTAGCGACAAAGCAGCGCCCAATGAATGCCCCATCAATACAAATGACCCGTAACTGGAAAGAACTTTTTCCAAAGCATCAAGATGCTTTTCAAGCGTATAATTCTGCCAGGGCTGAGGTGAATCACCAAAACCAAGCAAGTCTATTCTAATCACATAATAACGGGTTGTTAAGGTTTCCAATCCTGTGTTCCAATAACGATGAGTGCCTCCAAGCCCGTGTAACATGACCAATTTGGGTAAGTTTTTATCCCCCATTTCAACCACAAACATATTGTTGGTCTTTTCAACCATAATATCCTCTACACCATTATTCTCATCTTTATGAAGCGTTAATATACTAAAAAGAATTTGATATTCATACTCAAAACATTGAAAAAAAAGTCATGGGTGAACACCCATGACTTTTTATCGCTAAACTATTTTTCAGATAAAAACTTAGCAATGGCTTTTCTGTCGGCTAAAGTAAAGGGGAATTGAGGCATAGCAGATGCAGAATTATTGAATTTTGGATTGGCTAATTTTTTCAAAACAAATTCGACACCTCGTCTATCAATCACGCCATCAAGATTGGGTCCTAAGCTACCACCCTCACCCTTTAAAGTATGACATCCCTGACAACCGAATTGCGCAACTAACTCACTACCGGATAGTGTCACTTTTGGCTTGTCAGATTTATTCATATCATTTTTTACATCGGAGGTTAAGGTCATGTCCAAAAAGGCTTCAACCGCCAAAGCCTCTTTTCCTGTCATGTGAGCCTTTTCTCGCATATGAGGCATAACAACCGACCATTCTGATTTAGAATAATCGGAGGCGGGTCTAGGATTATGACAACGACCGCAGTTTTGACTGTACAGTTTTGCCCCTTGTGCAACCAATGCGGGATCACTGGTATGGGTTGCATAACTATTGATGGAAAAAGAACTTAATAGTAGGGTTAAAATTATTAAATATAAGTTTTTCATGTGATTTTCCTCTAAAAACCGAAAGCTAATTGAACAAATACGTGACTATCATTTTCACCTGTATCTAACTTTGCCTCATCATAAGCAACTTTCAATACCGCACTCGGCTCCAACCAATAATTCACACCAAGAGTCCACTTTTTGCCCCCTTCTATTTCACTGATTTCTGAGTACCTGGCTACAAGTTCAACGGGGTTAAACGCTTCCGAACCCAGTTGGCTCACCGCCCAGGTGCCCTGAATATAC
>CAYMPX010000440.1:0-1796 GCA_964392135.1 uncultured Methylomarinum sp. | reverse complement strand
TGAGTTCAGTTTCTATTTGTAATCTTTTTTTAGCTGATTTTTCCATTTCCAATTGGAAAAACTTAAAGGTATTTGAGCCCTTAGCTTTGGCTTTAGCTTGATACATGGCCATGTCGGCTTTACGAACCAGCTTTTCACACGATTCGCCATCATCAGGAAAAACTGCGATACCAATACTACTACTTACCAGAATATCATAATTATTTACAATGATGGGTTTGGAAAATTTGTTCATAATACGTAATGCTAGTTTTGTAGCTGCGTCAATGGCAGCATGATGAGAGCCATTAATATCATCTATCCAGATGACAAACTCATCGCCACCAAAACGAGAAACAATCACATTTTCTCTAACAATTTGGTTAAGTTGCATAGAAAACTGAATTAATATCTGGTCACCAAATTCATGACCCAAAGTATCATTAAATTTTTTAAAATCATTAATATCTATATACAATAAAGCAGCTGACAGCCCAAGTCGTTGTTGTTTTGAGATGGATTGCTTTACTTGTTTTTGAAAAAGAGGTTTATTGGGTAAATCCGTTAAATGATCCTGATAGGCAAGGTATTCTATTCTGGCCTCTTGATCTTTGTACTGGCTGAGATCAGAGAAGGCTGCTATATAATGACTTGTTTCACTACCATTTTTTACCGCAGTGATGGTTTCCCATTCGGGATAAATATGACCATCTTTTCTTTTATTCCAAATTTCCCCGCTCCATTTCCCATGGTTTACAAGTGATTCCCACATCACCTGGTAAAATGCTCTGTTATGTTTTCCTGACGCGAGAATATTAGGTGTTTTACCTAAAATGTCTTGCTCGCTGTAACCTGTAATTCTGCTAAAAGCAGGATTAATTTTAATGATTTCTTGATTACTATTGGTAATGAGAATGGCATCAGAGCTTTCATTAAAAACAGCGGCAGATATAATAAGTTCTCTTTCAAGTTGTTTTCTTCTTTCAATCTCTAATTGCAGCTCTTGATTGTGTAGGCGTAATAATTTTTCTTGTCCTGCAATTTTTAAACAGTTATTGACTTTATAGGTTAATAACTCACGGTCAATCGGTTTTTCTATATAATCAATAGCGCCTAGATTTAGTCCCTGGAGATGATCCAGGCGCTGCTTTTTTATGCCTGTTACAAATATTATTTGTATATGTCTGGTTTTAGCGTTATTTCTCAAATGTTCAGCTAATTCAAATCCACCCATAACAGGCATGCTAACGTCTAACAAAAATAAATCAAAATCATGTTGTTCGCATAAATTTAATGCTTTCTGAGCAGATTCAGCTAATGTCACCTGCACATCGACTCTTTTAAACATTTTTTCTAGTAAAAGTCTGTTGCTTGCCATATCATCAACGACGAGTATATGGCTTTTTTGAGGGTTTACTGACATCTAATAAATATTCCGCAATAATATTGCGGTTTATAATACTGTTTTTAATTGACCTTCTCATCCAACCAAAACAATCTAAATGTGATGAAATGTGACATTTTAAGTTAATCTGTATATTTATTGGACTGTTTATGAGTAAAATTCGTCGTTTCACATGACCTGTAGTATTTTTAGTCTGGATTTTGTGCTTTGGGCTTGATAAGTTAGTCTGCCTTGGGGACAACCCCATCTCCTTACACACAAGTATCATAACAACCTAAAATCAATAAGTTACAGTATTGTATGTTTTTTATACAATTGCCTGTAGCCCCTTATTTTACTGACTTCTCTATTTTTAGGCGGTCATTGTAAGTCATTGATTTTCAATTATTAAAAAGATGTGTGTAAGGAGGTG
>CAYMPX010000439.1:0-1800 GCA_964392135.1 uncultured Methylomarinum sp. | reverse complement strand
GCTAGACTACTTAGGCGGCTAAAATCTGACGTAAGTCTACTAGATGATGGATTACATGCATTAAGGCGAGACCCACCTAAAGTGCATATAATGGATGACCATGCAGAAAGAGCTATAGATGCATTAAAAATGGAAATTAAGGAACTAGGATCGGAAAACCAATGAAAATAGTAGGATTTGACTTTGGAACAACTAATAGTCTTATATCGTTTATACAGGGTGACAGAGCATACAACCTTTTTGATGATGGACAACCGTACCCCTCCGTTATTTCCTATGAAGGGAGTAGAGTCATTGTTGGACAAGAAGCAAAAAAACAACTTGGTCAAGCTGGTTTAGGAATTAAAGGGAATACGGTAAGATCACCAAAAGTATTACTTGGTAGGGATAGTGTACATATTGAAGGTTTAGAATATAGTCCCATTGATATCGTATCGGATGTAGTTAGTTATATTGCTCAACACTCAAGCTCTAAACGTCAATGGAAAGAATTTATTGATAATGAAAATGGTGTAATTAAGCATGCTGTCGTAACAATACCAATTGATATGGAAGGGCATAAACGAAAAGCATTACGAGATGCTTTTCGTTTAGCAAATATTACTATAATTCAATTTATTCACGAGCCTTTAGCGGCACTCTACGGTTTTTTTCGCTCTCAAAAAGATATGGCAGCCACTCTGCGTAATTATGATAGAAAACTTCTTCTTGTTTTCGATTGGGGCGGAGGTACACTTGATTTAACCTTATGTCGACTTCTTGATGGTAGATTAATACAGATTGTCAATGATGGTACAGATGAGATAGGTGGTGATACTTTTGATGAAGCCATAAAAAATGAAGTTATTCGCCAAGTGGGTAGCATTCGTAATCTGGACGAATCCGTAGCAATTAATTTAAATGCTGAAATACGTCTTTTACACCGTTGTGAAGAGGCAAAAATTGCCCTTTCTACCAAAAATAAAGTTGAAATATATATACCTAGTTTTTTTAAAGGTATTGATGACGATTCATTAGAATACACACTAACACCATCAGAACTAAATAACATTGTTGAAAAATTTATTGATAAAGGTTTAACTAGAATTAACAACATACTTCATGCTGCCGATGTATCTCCTGCTCAAGTTTCTTTATGCTTAGCAACTGGTGGCATGGTTAACATGCCTATTATAAAAACACGACTCCATCAACTATTTGGAGCCCAACGAGTTCAAATTTCAGATAGTAGTGGAACTCTTATAGCTGAAGGAGCTGCATGGGTTGCTCATGACAAAGCCAAGCTTCATATGGCAAAAAACATTGAATTATTACTTGCCAGAAATTCATATATGCCACTGATTAGAACAAATACAATCATGCCTAGTGAAAGTGAGATTCAGAAAGATCAATTTCATCTTTATTGCTCAGACCCAAGAGATGGTCATGCAAAATTTCAACTTTGTGCTCCTGTTCGCTCAGATTCAATGGTAATGCCTAATAGTCATCGTAACTTTCTTGCCAATTTGATTGTAGATGTTGACGACAAGGCACTCCCTTTTCAAGAAAGGATCGAGCTAGATATCGAAATGAATGATGACCTTATATTAAAAGCCACTGCAAGATCATTGAATAAAAAAGATATGGCTGAAACCGAAATTCATAATATTGAATTTGGATTATCTATAAAAAAAGATTTTACGATTGATGAACTTGATACAAAAAATGATGATAAGTTAGATAGTAAAAAAAAATAAAAATTTCTGATTCAGGACTTGTATTTAGATCAAACATTTCTAATAGAAAGGACAATAAATTAGT
>CAYMPX010000438.1:0-1807 GCA_964392135.1 uncultured Methylomarinum sp. | reverse complement strand
TAGTCTTTGCTTGCGCTGGTGGTAAATAGCGATCAGCATCAATTTCATCTAATTTCAGCTTGAAATTTAAAGCGGGGTTAGCAAAGTTAGTTACACCAAATTGCCCAGTTAACTTAGTTTGATCTAGTGTGACTTCTAAATTTTGAGTTGTAAATTGTTTGCTAGAAGCAGTGAAATCAGTTTTTAATTGTACTAATTCAAGTGTTGAACCATCTGCCATGGGCGGCAATTCAATTGCCAACTTATTGGCTAATTGTCGTAGATTAAATGGATTTACATTCAGGTTACCAGCAATATTAGGATTATCAGATGATATTTTACTTGCTTTAATATTCCCATTAATTAGCAGATCTTGAATTTGAATAGCCAATTGAGACAAAGTAACTGTTTGCTGTTCCATATTAGCAACAATATCACTTGTTACAATGATATCTGTTTTAGGGAAGGGCAAGCTTTCACCTTCGGCATTAATAGTGAATTTTAGACCCGTTAGAGTGTATAACTGTTGTTCTAAATCAAGCATTACTTTTGAATCTAAACTGATATGTGCTTTAACTTGCGGGTTAACACTGCTCAGATCAAAATCCATATCAACTGTAGAAGGATTGCCAGGTACTAATGAACCGGTTGTAAGGTTAAAATTATTTATTTTATATTGCTGAGATGTAGTTGCATCAATCCATACAATATTTGCATTAGTTAGTTTGACGCCGTCAATATTAATGGATGAAAGAGCCGGTTTTTCATTGTCAGATCCTGATTCCGGTTGTTTTTGTTCGTTGTCTTTCTTGCCGCTTGCAAGATCATCCCAATTTGTTTTGCCGGCTTTATTTTTTTCCAAATTAAGTGTTAAACCATCAAGAATAATAGTATCCATGACCAGCTGCTTTTTTAACAGAGGCATTAGTTTCACACGTATCTGTGTGGTGTCTACTTTGGCAAATTGTTCAGCTTTAAAACCTTTTGCATTACTCAGTGATAAGGGTCCTAATTCGAGTGCTATCCATGGGAAGACAGATAGCTCAATATCACCGTTCAAAGTGAGTTTTCGTCCTGTTGCTTTTTCTACTTGTTCAGAAATTTCTTGTTTATAGTCATTGGGATCGAGAAAGAATGGTAACGCAATCAAGCCAGCCACAGCGAGAATAACGATGAAGATGATTATTTTAAAGAAAGTACGCATAGTTATGTCCCTGAATAAACTTTTTATGATTACAACACTGTGAAACTAAAATGATCATAGTTGAAACTGTTGTCGATCACTGTATCAGTATTGATTATATATGTTTTATCAATTTCTGTAAGTTGTAATGCCTGATCGATATTGATAATTCCCTTCGGTGCTATTAATGTATCAGCGTGATTTGCGTTGCGTAAAATTAATGTTGGCAACGGAGTTGTTTGGTTTTCTATCATACAACTAACTGCTACAGGATGACCTCGGTGTAATTCCAATCCCATTTGGAGCGCATTTTTATCGGTAATTCGAACCCATCGGACTACAGCTAATAATGGGGAGTCATTAGTTTCAAATATGCCATAAAAATCACCCACATCAAAATGATGAGATTGGACATTTTGTATGCTAACCATCATTCCGCCTAAACCGCGATTATGAATATTCCACTTATCACCCAAATAAGGCGTAGCTGCCTGTAATTCTTTATGAATATCAAAAATATCTTTAACTAACTGGACTTGGCTACCATCATCAAAAGGGAATCGTTCATATTGACGTTCATAAGATGTATTTAGATGGGGAATGATTCTTTTCAATACACGTATTTCTGAGCTATAAACATCATTT
>CAYMPX010000437.1:0-1807 GCA_964392135.1 uncultured Methylomarinum sp. | reverse complement strand
GCATCGTGTGGTTCATGGCGGGGAGGATTTTATCGCCCCGACTTTAATCGATACAGCTGTTTTGAGAAAAATTGAGCAATTATCACGACTGGCTCCTTTACATAATCCGGCTAATTTACAAGGGATTAAGGTTTGCATAAAGCTGTTTCCAAAGGTGCCTCAGTTCGCCGTTTTTGACACCGCCTTTCATCAAACCCTGCCTGACTATGCCTATCGTTATGCAGTGCCGGATTCATGGTATACAAAACATAAAATACGTCGATATGGTTTTCATGGCATCTCACACCGGTATGTTGCTCACAAAGCGGCAGACTATTTACAAAAACCGCTGCAAAAACTCAACTTGATTACCTTGCACCTCGGTAACGGTGCCAGTGTTGCAGCTATTGAACAGGGACAATGCATAGACACCTCAATGGGTTTTACACCGCTAGAAGGTTTGATTATGGGAACGCGTTGTGGTGATATTGATCCATCCATCCCGTTATACATACAACAGCAAACAAACAGCAGTGCAAAACAGGTTAGTGATGACCTAAATCAACATTCTGGTCTATTAGCGTTAAGCGATAATCAGGACATGCGTGAATTGTTAAAACGCAGTGCAGCGGGAGACTCCGCAAGCGAATTAGCACTCAATATGTATTGTTATCGGATCAAAAAATATATCGGCGCCTATAGTGCTGTGTTAGGAGATGTGGACGTGATTGTTTTTACTGGAGGTGTGGGTGAAAATGCGATGCAGATTCGAAGTCGCTGTTGCCACAATCTAAAGGGCTTGGGAATTGTTATTAACGAGAATCTGAATGCACAGCCAGTCGATCCCGTTTCTGAGATCAGTTCTGCTGATCATCCGGTTCATGTTCTGGTTGTTCGAAGCAATGAAGAGTTGCAAATTGCAAATGATGTAATGGGGATGCTTAGGAATAGGCTGGTATAACTTGAATACAATGGGGCGCGGATCTTTAGTCCGCCATTTGAAATGCAGGTTAAAGACGCTGTGAAAGTATTCCGAAATTAGGCAAAAAATTGCATTTCGGCAACAAATAATCAATAACTTACCAATACCGTTCGGCACGATTATTTCACAGCTAAAATAGTTGTTTTAATATCCGGAGTTAAAGACTCAAAAAGCAAATTTTGGATGCATTTTATCCAATGAATACTCATTTTCCAAAATAGTTTAAGTTTTCCTCCCAATAGAGTAACGAGACCTCTAACGGGAGTGCGTGTTGAATGATTTTCCTTGAGTATAGAATTGGGTTCTTCATTATCGGCTTTATTATTAACCTCTTCTTGTATTTGTTCTTGAACAAGGCTTTGTTTAAAATGCAGCAAGAGTAAATAGGCAATCAGATAGATATAAAATTGAACCTCTATTCCTTTTTCATCATGCGACCAAAGGTGTAGCGCATGAAAAGTACGTTTGGTGCTACGAAAGAACAGTTCTATTTGCCAGCGATAGGCATAAAGCATAATGATTTCGCCCGTTGTTAAGTCTATCCGATTAGTGGCAATACGATAAAATTCACCTTCAAACATGAAGATGACCAAGCGATAACGAATGTTACTTGAGTCATTTGAAAAATAAATCGTTGAATCTGAAACATGGCTAAAAAATGATTGCCATTCTTCAGGTATAACCACCTCTAATCTTTCAATGACTGTGCATTTAATATTCGATTTGATACGAATAATAAAGAAAGCCTGTTGTTCGACAATTTGCTTGAAAACCTCAAAAGAAAAATAGCCCTTAGAAAGTGTCCATTAATTAATTCCCGATTTTTTCAGGATTGATTGTATAGTT
>CAYMPX010000436.1:0-1807 GCA_964392135.1 uncultured Methylomarinum sp. | reverse complement strand
AATATAGATTAAGTAAGTGGTCGAGTGACACATAATCCGATGCGTTATTTTACGCATCCTGTAGACGGTTTGTAAATCCGACATACTTTTCAGTTCCAAGCCCTCTATTTGGAGGTAATAATAGCTACGAAGATGTCACCATGAACAAAGAATTGTCGTAGAATTTTTCACTTTGAGTTTGTTTAATATTCATAAAAGATTCAAGCCCCCAATATTGCCTGGCATCACAAAAGTTGAATTCAATTTAAAAGTGTAATTGGTAATAATCAATCTGTTCTTAAAAAAATATTGAATAGTAACCCCCATAGCTAAAGACTATCTGCCTTTAGCCTGGCTTCTTTTGCACCGTATAAATTATTTTGAAGTCGCCTGGCTTCACTAATTAAAAGCCAACACTGTTTTTTTAAACGCCTGTCGTTTTTAGACAATAAAGCCGCTTTTTTTGCTAAATCTTCAGCAAGACGTGGTTTAGACTGCTTAAGACGTAACGCGGCGAGTTTATAGGTTAAAAATGGATTTCTAGCATCTATTCTTAAAGCACGTTCAATGGTTGCCACAGCAGACTCAAACTCCCCTGCCTTACTATTCCTGTCTGCTTCCGATATTAATGCCACGACAGCAGGAGATAATGTTTTTCTAGCCACTAGAGCATCACGTATGACATTGCCATTAATTATTTTAGGCTGTTTTTGTTGACTATTATCTAAAATCTGAATATCCTGATATTTACTGTTTTCTACAGATGATTGAGCAGGAATCATTTTGTTTTCTGCATAAGGGTCTGTTCTCTCGGTTTGACCATAAATTGAAGCAGGGGGTTGATAACCAAAAAATTCACTACAGGCACTTAGAGAAACAGAAAGCAAACTAAAAATAAATATTTTTTTACAGCTAAATATTCTTAGCGTAGATAACGGAAGATTAGAAAAGCTCAACATCATCCTCTATTTCATCAATCTTTGCAGCTAACTGTATCGCCTCTTCAATACTTTTACCGGATAAGATGGCATCAAACATGATTTTTTCTGATTCCATAGTAAACCGCGAACGTATCTCATGCTGTAATTTTTTCCATTCAACCGGGTTATATAAGCGCTGCGGATTTTCGACTAAAGTTGAAAGGTCTCTTAGTGATTCTGAAACGTGAGATAAAGATTGGCGTAAACGGTCATAAAACTGAAAAGCAATAATTGATTCTTCAATTTTACTACTTATTAAATCACAATGTTCAAGAGCTAAATGTTTATTTTCGCTAGGTTCTAACTCATTAAGTAAACCATGAATTGCATTCATATGATTAACCATTGAAGTAAATGATTCAGTTAATGCATTAACCGATGCATCACCGCTTTCCATGCCAATTTCAACTTGTGTTACCGAAACAGTTAGTAACCTTACTGTTTCCCTGACCTGACTCCAGTCGAGGTCAGGCTGATTTGAATAAGATTGCGTCATAAATCCACTGTTCATCCCACCTGATCACGCTTTTACCATAATATATCACAATGTATACAAAGGGTTAACCAAGTATCTTCCAAAAAGATTTCAGTATACCAAGAAATACCATATCCTCACCAAGTTTGTTAAAAATGATTGGAATATTATTCATGAGGCGTAATAAACTCGTACACTTTAAATTTAAATCCAAAGTTGGATTTAAGTAATTTTACACAGATATTCACTACAAAACACTAAAAATAATAAACAAAAAAACATTTAGATGGTACAATTAAAAGTTACCCTTCTTAAATATCTCGCCTTTTTTTTATTCTACAGGTATATTAATGTCCGAAACTGATTCTCCGTT
>CAYMPX010000435.1:0-1818 GCA_964392135.1 uncultured Methylomarinum sp. | reverse complement strand
TTAAAGCACCATTCACTTCACAGACTAGCCCCGTATGCCCTACGGTTGATTTTACGACTATCATTTTCAAGGCTTTACTGTTTATCGCTTGGTTTTCGCAGAAACAGACTTTAAACCCTTTATTTCTTCTTTCTAGCCGCCATGACCATAACCATTTGGCGACCTTCAAACTTAGGGAATTGTTCTACCAGTGCCAGCTCTGCCAAGTCTTTTTCAACCCGTTTCAGAAGATCCATGCCAATGTCTCTATGCGCCATCTCTCGACCTCTAAAACGCACGGTAATTTTGGTTTTATTGCCATCCTCAAGAAACTTAGTCAGGTTTCTTAGTTTTACCTGATAATCACCTTCTTCAGTCCCAGGTCTGAATTTAATTTCTTTGATCTGGATCTGTTTTTGTTTCTTTTTGGCAGCCTGTAACTTTTTACTTTGTTCAAACTGGTATTTACCGTAATCCATTACCTTACATACGGGAGGATCCGCATTCGGCGATACTTCAACCAAATCCATATTGGCATCAAATGCAAGTTGCTTAGCCTCAGCTAATGAAACAACACCTAATTTATCACCATTAGCGCCAACAACACGTACCCGTCTAGCGGTAATGTCGTCATTTAAGCGCGTTGTATCTCTTTTAGAAGCGATGTTCTAATCCTCCAGTCTTTTATTATTTTCTGTTTGTAATTTCATCACTTAGCCGTTCAGCAAAGTCAGTCAATGACAAACTACCTAGATCTTCACCTTTTTGCGATCTTACTGCAATGGTTTGATTTTCTAATTCTGTATCCCCAATAATAAGAAGATACGATACCCGTTGCATAGAATGTTCGCGAATTTTAAAGCCTATCTTCTCATTTCTCAAGTCTATTTTTACTCTATAGCCTTGTTTTTCTAATTCTTGCGTTATTTTCTCAGCATATTTCTCATGCCGACTTGCAATATTCATCACCACAACTTGTACTGGGGACAGCCACAAAGGAAATGTTCCGGCATGATGTTCAATTAAAATACCGATAAAACGCTCTAAAGAACCCAGTACAGCTCTATGCAGCATAACAGGGACTTGTTTAGAACCGTCCTCAGCAATATAAGTTGCCTCTAAACGCCCCGGCATTGAAAAATCCACCTGAATGGTACCACATTGCCAGACACGATCCAGGCAATCTTTTAATGAAAACTCTATTTTAGGACCATAAAAAGCCCCTTCGCCCGGTTGTAATTGCCAATCTAAACCTTTATGGTTAAGTGCAACTTCTAAGGCTTTTTCTGCTTTATCCCAAACTTCATCACTACCGACCCTGTTTTCCGGGCGTGTCGATAGCTTAACTAAAATATTATCAAAACCAAAGTCTTGATACACATCAAACAATAGATCAATAAAGGTTGAAACTTCATCTTGAATTTGCGCTTCAGTACAGAAAATATGCGCATCATCTTGCACAAAATTCCTAACACGCATTAATCCATGCAAAGTACCTGATGGCTCATTCCTATGACAAGACCCAAACTCAGCCATACGAATAGGTAAATCCCTATAACTTTTCAACCCTTGATTATACACTTGAATATGACACGGACAGTTCATCGGCTTAACCGCATAATCACGATGCTCCGAATGCGTGGTAAAGATCATATCACCAAACTTGTCCCAGTGACCTGATTTTTCCCATAACGAGCGATCAACAACCTGGGGTGTTTTAACTTCACCATAACCACTGACACGTAATTTCTCACGCATATACTGCTCAACCTGCTGATAAATCGTCCAGCCTTTTTCATGCCAGAACACCATACCTGGCGCTTCTTCTTGCGTATGAAA
>CAYMPX010000434.1:0-1821 GCA_964392135.1 uncultured Methylomarinum sp. | reverse complement strand
AATCACCTAAATAATACAAGTAAACATTTATCCCGTTATCACCGGAAAATACAATGGTAAAAAAATTAAAGGGGAAAAAACCATGAAATTCACGCAGTATTTCTTGAACAAAATCTTTCCACTGTGTGACTTTTTCATGCGATAAAATAATGCTTTCTAAAACACAAGACTGACGCTCAAATAAACTTTTATCTATCAAGCTCAAAGCCAGCTTTTCAACGAGTTCATGTACATCAACAATTAATGACTCTATGCGCTGACAACTGGCCTCCCAATCTATTTGATGATCATTTTCAAGCAACTGCAAGGTTGTTGCAATAATCGAACAACGCTTGGCACTTGCCTGTAACGCTTCATCATTTTTTAGCTCTGCAAGTCCCGTCAATGTGTTTTGCAATGTCGTTAGTTCAGAGATAGACTGTTCGACCACGCCATCATTAAACAGCTGACCACGCACTTGCGCTTCTAACAACTGTGTTAAATTACCGATAATATGCGTATAAAAGGATTTAAGCTGTGAAGGTTGCTTGTGAAAACTTTCCATAACTATTGCACATCCAGCAAATCTGAACCACACTGCAAATCATATAGCCAATCAAGAAAGTCCTCTTTAGCTTGCCCTTTAAAAAGTGGCCCATGTTGTGGTGCAATAATATCAATATCAAGTTTGCGTACTTGCTGAACCCAATAGCGTAAAGCACGGTTAGATGCCATATAACGTTTATGAAAACCCGCAGTATTAGGTAAATGTTCAGAAAAATCCCGGACAAATACTTCACAGTCATCTACAGGCACTTCGGAAGCGCCCACATCACCACTGAATAAAATTTTTGAAATCGGGTCATAAACATTAATTTGACCTGGCGAGTGCAGAAAATGCGCAGGAACAAATTGTAATTCAAGACCGGATTCAAAAATTTTCTTCTCGCCTTCATCTTGAATACCAATAAAGCGTTGCATACCTGTAATACCATAATGCGGTAAAAAACGTTGCCAAATTCGGGAAACATACACCTTGGCAGAAGTCAGGCGTAGCCAGGTTGTTAAGCCACCGACAATATCAGGATCCTGATGCGATAAAACCAACGCTTCTATATCGGCTGGCTGAACGTATTGTAAAAGTTCATTTAAGACTTGTGGCATAACCCCAAAGCCCCCGGGATCTAAAAGCGTGCCTTTGCCACGATGAATAATCAAGAATTGATTTGATGGAATACCGTCTTCTTCACCCGGTTCACTTTCATTTAAAAGTATAAAACGGTGCTCTTCACCATTGTATAAAGCTACATTTTTACGCATAAACTCATCATTAAAATAAACACCAACTTTTGATAATACTATACATTGCTTAAGATCACATAAATTCATTAATAAACCAGAGGTATATCACAAAAATCAAGCCAGCGAATAAATACCCACTGTCTATCATTAGATATTATTTATGCTTGGTACGGTTACAGTGTTCTATCGGTTGAGTTTTGCAAGAGGTTCTATGTATTTCAGTAAATAAAGTGGAACCTTTTTGAAAACTTTTTATCTAGGGCTATGAGCAGAATTATTGTGGAAATTGATTATACTTTTTGCGCAGAAGAGTCCGTACCTCGTTCTTTACAAGCTATTAATTCACTGGTAAGAGCGTCTTGAGTGTAAAGAGTCTATAAAGCATTCCATTCCTTTTACTCGATGTTCAAGTTTATTTAGATTGCTTTTTAGTTCGCAGATAATAAAGGGGCATAGCGACTGATCTTTGCCAGATATTTCATAGGTTTAATCGTAACGTCTCATTATTAACAGGTCTGTGGGGCGCAGTGCTTTAGCCTG
>CAYMPX010000433.1:0-1824 GCA_964392135.1 uncultured Methylomarinum sp. | reverse complement strand
TGAAGGCGATATGATCGTTAAAGGTTCGCGTTTTGGTATCGTTATAACACGTTGGTGTCCTATTCCTTCCATTTTACTCGCTTGACGCAGTGCTTGTTCTGCCTGTTTGCGTAAAGTTATATCACTGTGAGTTGCAATCATTCGATTAGGTTTACCATCCTTTGAGTAGGAGACTATTTTCCCTTTCGCCAGAATCCACATAAAGGTGAGATCTTTTTTGGTAAACCTAAATTCCACTTCATAGCGCTCGGTATAACCCGTTAAATATTCATTAATCGCTCGATCGACGACAGGCTGATCATCCACATGAACCAAGATTTCCCAAACGTCAAAATCTTCCGCAAATTCTCCCTTTTTATAGCCCGCCATAGTATAAAAACGATCGTCAAATATAACTTCACGCGTTTCTAAGTTCCAATCCCATATTCCATCGTTGGCCACAGACATTGCCAATTCAAATCTTTCTTCGCTAGATTTTAGGACATCTAGCATTAACCGCCTTTCGGTTACATCGGTACTAATCGTTATATAATGCTTTCCTTGTTTTTTAGAATTTTTTATTAATCCAATTGTGGTATCTAACCAGAACAGGGAACCACTCTTACTCATATTACATATTTCGCCATGCCACAATTTACTATGGCTAATTGATGCGTATAATTGCTGAATAAACGCATGATCATCATAATTAATATTCAAAGAATTTATATTAGTTCCAATCAATTCTGTATTTGTAAACCCGCTTATAGAACAAAATTTTTGATTAACATAACTGATGATTCCTTTTTCATCGGTTATGCTAACAATTGCGTGTTTATCTAGCGCTTGTTTCTGAGCATCAAGCTCTGTTAAAACGGATTCAGCTTGCTGTTTACTCTGCTCTATCTGAAACTGATTTAAGCGCCTTTTTAAAACCAATTTTTCCAATACATTACTGAGAAAAGAAAACTTTTGAGCCAAAGGTCTTGCTAATTGTTGACTTAACTCAGAATTCGAAATTTCTCCAGTCCATAATATTAAAGAATTAATAATTTGAGTGATTCGCTGATTCCACCAAAAATATAACCCGCTTATCAACAGAATAAAAATGGTTGCGTATAACATAATCCAGTTAAGCATCGGATAATTTTGCACGGGTTGGTTTACATATCGGCTTCTTAACGTCCATACCACAGAATTTAATGACAGTGTTCGATACACCGCTTTTTCTAAACCCTGGGGTTGAGTTTTCTGTGTGCCGTTATCTTTTATAAATTTAACCTCAGATTGACCATCTGTAACGCTGATTAAGATATGCTCCATTGTCCTATTTTTGGTTTCTACGGCATATGACAGCTTTTCCCATTTGATAGAGACCAATATCAGCCCACTTATTCTTTCATTATTATCTCTAAAAGCCTGGCTTAAATAGGCTAGAGATTGGCCTTCTTTCGCTATAATGGAGAAACGAAGCTTGCCATCCGTCAGCGATTTTCTTAGGTTTGATTTAAACCTGTTTTTATACTCTTTTGATAAAAATAGATTTTGTTGTTGCACGACTCCCTGTCTATCCATTAACCCTATTTTTCCATCTTTTGCCATATAACCTATCTGTTCAAAATAGGGATGATACTTTAAAAAATATTGAAATTCTTGCAACCAACGATCATGACTGGAATCATCAAAAGTTAGAATACTTTTGTGATCAGGTTCCGTTGAGAGTTCATCTGCATCTATTTGATCTATTTTTCTATCGTGCTCCAAGGCTTCAACCACCACATTAACATCCATTTCGCGTTGGTGCATCCAGCTCTTAAGAGAGTTAATCTCCAGCTTCGAGGTTTC
>CAYMPX010000432.1:0-1831 GCA_964392135.1 uncultured Methylomarinum sp. | reverse complement strand
ATTTAATTATAGACTTTCAGCATTTTTACCTAAGTAATCTGCAACGCCTGCTGGGCTGGCATCCATACCTGAATCACCTTTATTCCAGCCTGCCGGGCAAACTTCACCGTGTTCTTCGTGGAATTGTAGTGCATCAACCATGCGTAACATTTCGTCAATGTTACGACCTAAAGGTAAGTCATTAACTACCTGATGGCGAACCTTACCGTTTTGGTCAATTAAAAAACTACCACGGTAAGCAACTGCGGGTACTTCTGCTTCTACATCGTAGTCTTTACAGATTTGGTGATTGATATCGGCTGCCATAGTGTAGCGTACCTGACCAATACCACCGTCATTGATTGCCGTATTACGCCATGCGTTATGGGTAAAATGAGAATCAATAGAGACTGAAATAACTTCTACGCCACGCTTTTTGAACTCATCCATACGGTGGTCTAAAGCAATTAATTCGCTTGGGCAAACAAAAGTAAAATCTAATGGGTAGAAAAATATTACCGCATATTTTCCTCGGGTTGCTTCAGAAAAACTGAAAGAATCAACGATTTCACCGTCAGCGAGTACCGCTGGAACTGTAAAATCAGGGGCTTGCTTACCTACTAATACGCTCATTAGATGTCTCCAAAAAAAGTAATTTAAAACAAAGTGTTACCTAATAAACCAGACCGATTTAAGGTGGTTTTGATATATTTTACACTAAATTACTGGGTAATTGCCTAATAAAAATAGCTGAAAACTTGAAATTTGTCTGAACTTTTAAGATAATTTGTAATCATTGTCTTACGTAATTAACAAGAGACATGTGTCTTTTTTGGGTCTGATTGCATTGCAATGCATATTTAGGATCATGGAGTATTTCAATAATGGCAAAAAATAAACATATTACAGAACCCGATGCATTTGGTTATCAAGTGCGAATCGTCAGGCGTGGTAAAGAAAGCAGTCGCTATTTTTCTCATAAATTATGGGGCAATAGAAACAAGTCTTTACAAGCAGCAATTACCTGGCGTGACCAAATGCTGGTGGTATTAAAAGGCAGTCGTACACGTTTTTTAAAACCGCCTAAAAATAAAACTACGACAGGTGTTACTGGCGTCTCAAGAACAATAAAGTATGACCATAGAAAAGATAAAAGTTATCTTTGTTATACGGTTTTCTGGGTTAAAGACCGTAAGTCACGAAATAAAACCTTTCAAGTAGGTAATGTTGAGACAGTAACAGCGGACGATGAGTTACATGCTTTTAGAACAGCAAAGCTATTTAGAAGCTGTTACGAACATTCGATTGATCATGATTTGCAGTTTGATGATAATAAATTTGTCGGCTGGAAAAAGCTACGCCTGTATGAAAACTCAGAATTAAATGCAGTTGCGGCATAATCTTGTGACAACTGTCATTTGATAATGACAGTTGAGTTGATACTGCCAAGGGCTGGAGTTTTTATTGGTAAACTGTATCTGATTCGGTTTTACCTGTTATTGGCAACTGATGGCAGCGGGTAATGATTTTAAGTTATCGCTGTTATTTAGCGTTTTTTATATAGTTTAGCCATTGCATAGCTGCCTTTTTGTGTTTGCTGTATTGTGCCGCCTTTAAGAAGGCTTTTTTGGCATGAGTTAACTGCTGTTGTTCATAATGACTGATACCTAAAAGTAAATAACTATCCCCGGTATTTTTTAAGCGACCTTTATTGATTGCTTTATTTAAAGCGGTCGTCGCTAGCGCCCATTTTTCTTGCTCTACATAGATTTGTCCTAGTTGTTGATATAAACTGCCTTTATTATTAAGTCTGGAGGCAGTTTCCAGCGCTTTAACCGCATGATCAAACTCC
>CAYMPX010000431.1:0-1833 GCA_964392135.1 uncultured Methylomarinum sp. | reverse complement strand
GAAGTAAAGGTTTCTGATACCAGTTCACCCAGAGAAATATCCTGTGCCTCTTTGTTCAATGTTTTAAAACGAATCACTGCAATGGAAATACTCTTGGTTGGGACAGGCGGTGGCGGTGGACTACTTGCTGTTGTTACTGTCCGTTTATTTTTCGTTAATTTTCTAACCAGCGGGGCATAAATCCAGCCATTATCTCCATTGTTTAAGGCAATGTAATACCAGTTATTTTTTTGACCCAACAGGGTAAATGTGTCGAGATAATGGACTGTTGTTAATATTGTACAGTGAGTACCTGCACCCTTACGGATATTAACGCTGGAACGCCCGATTTTCCCACGTCCTGAGGTATTATAAACGGGCTGGTCATCACAATTGACGAATGCTTTACTAACCGTTGGTTTTCTGCTGAGATTAACGACCTGTTTTTTCTTGTTTAATGCTACTAATTCCGCATTGATCCGGGTTTCAAGTTCAGTGATCCATTTGTTATAAATCTTGTGTATAGTTGCTGGCTCTTTGGTTGCAGCAGGCAAGTCACGTTGTTTTTTGAATGGGTTGTTTTCTAAAAAAAAGTCTTTGGATTCGCGAATAAATTCAGTAGATTGCCCTTCAGTTTCGATGTTTTCGTTATATTTTAAATTATGGCTGCTGTGATAGATAATATTGTATGAGTCGCGATCATACAAGATTTTTACCACTGCGCCAAAGCGATTACGTTTATAGGAATAAGATGCGATCAGCACACCCGGTTGCAATGCTTTGGTTCGCCATCCTGCTTTCAGACTACCCCGGATGATCGCTTTTTTTATGTTGTCCATGCTGGCATAAGATGGCACAACAAACTGTGCCTCTTCAATATTGCGTATTGCAGTGGATTTGCATCCACTAGTTAAAGCAATCAAGAAAAGAATAACAAAGGTAATAATTTTAATGTTCATAACAGGCATGTTTTCAATTATTTAATTTACAAGGCTATAAGATCCGTTATTTACTGTCAATATAGGTGATTTCTCATTATGTTTATACAGAGACAATAGAAATAAGCCGTCATTCCCGAAGTCTTTTGTCGGGAATCTATATTCGGCAATAGATTCCTGCTAAGAACACGCGGGGATGACGAATTGTAAGATACCTCAATGCCATTAAGTTAAGGTGATTGTATAGGATGTGCTGACGATAGGAAGCGCATCAATCGAAAAAGATGCGCTTCGTTTCTCAGCACATCCTATGTTTATTTGCTTAACTTAACGACATTGATCCATAGCCCCTAATGAGAAGTAACCATAAGACCGGGTGTTATTAAATTCTCACTCTTAAGCTAGTATTATGCAACAATGCATCTATTTGATAGATGAGTGATAGAAATAATCTAATAACGCGTGAAGGGCGAAGCAAATTAGAAAATGAACTGGATTACTTATGGCGAACAGAACGCAGGGCGGTAACGGCATCTGTTACAGAAGCGGCAGCACACGGTGATCGTTCTGAAAATGCGGAGTACAAGGAAGGAAAACGGCAGTTGAGGGAAATTGACAGACGGATACGTTTCCTTAGAAAGCGACTGGAAGTATTACGCGTTGTTTATTATTCCCCGCAACAGGAAGGCAAAGTTTTTTTTGGTGCCTGGGTTGAGCTTGAAAATGAATTTGCTGAAATAGTCCATTATCGAATAGTCGGAACGGATGAGTTTGATCCTCAGATAAATGCGATCAGTATCAATTCACCCGTAGCGAAGGCTCTTACTGGCAAGTCAGTGGATGACGAAATAATTGTAACAACACCCGAAGGGGAAAAAATATGGATTATAAACGCCATTCAATATAAGCCATTTGA
>CAYMPX010000430.1:0-1833 GCA_964392135.1 uncultured Methylomarinum sp. | reverse complement strand
TTACATGCGGAGATATCAATATGGTAAATCGTTCTTTTTTAGTAGGCAATGGAATAGGACCCTTTACCAGGGCACCTGTTCTTTTTGCTGTTTCTACTATCTCACCAGCTGACTGATCGATTAATTTATGATCAAAAGCTTTTAAGCGAATTCTGATAGTTTGATTAGCCATTTAGTTTACTCAATAATTGAAGCAACAACACCCGCACCTACTGTGCGACCACCTTCGCGTACCGCGAAGCGCAAACCTTCATCCATCGCAATAGGGTTAATCAAAGTAACTTCAACGGTTACATTGTCCCCTGGCATTACCATCTCAACACCATCTTGCAATTCAACAGCACCGGTAATATCAGTTGTTCTAAAATAGAACTGAGGCCGATAGCCGTTAAAGAAAGGCGTATGACGCCCCCCCTCATCTTTAGATAGAACGTAGATTTCAGCTTTAAATCTTGAATGTGGCTTTACAGAACCAGGATGTGCCAATACTTGACCACGCTCAACGTCCTCACGCTTAGTTCCACGTAAAAGAACACCGACGTTATCGCCCGCTTCACCCTGGTCTAATAATTTACGGAACATTTCAACGCCCGTACAAACAGTTTTAGCTGTTTCTTTAATGCCAATAATTTCTAACTCTTCACCAACTTTAACAATACCACGCTCAATACGACCCGTTACCACCGTACCACGGCCTGAAATTGAGAATACATCTTCAACAGGCATAATAAATGCACCATCTACAGCACGCTCAGGAAGAGGAATATAAGTATCCAGCGCCTCAACTAATTTAAGTACAGATGGAACACCGACTTCACTGGTATCGCCTTCCAATGCTTTTAATGCTGAGCCAACAATGATTGGCGTATCATCACCAGGAAATTCATATTGATCCAATAACTCACGCAATTCCATTTCAACCAATTCGATCATTTCGTCATACTCTTCAGTATGCAGACCACCACAATCATCAGCAAGAATATCTGCTTTGTTTAAGAAAACAACAACATAAGGAACACCTACTTGACGTGATAACAAGATATGCTCACGCGTTTGAGGCATAGGACCGTCCGTTGCACCACAAACTAAAATAGCACCATCCATTTGAGCCGCACCGGTAATCATGTTTTTCACATAATCGGCGTGACCTGGACAGTCTACGTGCGCATAGTGACGCGTTGCTGATTCATACTCTACGTGAGATGTCGCAATAGTAATACCACGCTCTCTTTCTTCTGGCGCATTATCAATTTCGTCAAAAGCTTTAACTTCACCACCCATTGCTTCAGCCATTACTTTTGTTAAAGCCGCTGTCAATGTTGTTTTACCATGGTCAACGTGACCAATTGTACCCACGTTCACATGGGGTTTTGTTCTTTCAAATTTTTCTTTAGCCATGAGTCAATACCCTTAATAGTCTTTTCTTTATAAAACTTTATTAATAATAGCTTCCGCAATACTTGCAGGTGCTTCACTATATTTTTCAAACTGCATACTGTATGTTGCTCGCCCTTGTGTTGCGGAACGTAAATCAGTTGCATAACCAAACATTTCAGCCAACGGTACCTGACATTCTAAAGTCGTTCCCGCCAGCGAATCTTCCATCCCTAGTACTATTCCACGACGTCTATTGATGTCGCCAACAACATCCCCTACATTACCCAGGGGAGTCACCACTTCAACCTTCATAATAGGTTCAAGCAACACAGGATTTGCAGTCTTCGCTCCATCCCTGAAGCCTATAGATCCCGCTATTTTGAAAGCCATTTCATTCGAATCAACATCATGATATGACCCATCGAACAAAGTAACTTTTACATCTACAACCGGAAA
>CAYMPX010000429.1:0-1841 GCA_964392135.1 uncultured Methylomarinum sp. | reverse complement strand
CTGCTCCTCGATAACTGCTCCTGCGTTATTCTACTTACGGGCTTCCTGCCCTAATACGTTGTTTACTACACACCATCCTTGGCGTAATGCTCACGCTAAGTACCTACATCTGACCTCCAAGGATGGAGGAAATGTCTTAAATCGTCAGGAACGATTTAGACCATATAGGCAATGTTGTAAAAGCTTGTCAGTCTTAGCACACCGACCCGTTGAGGTCTTTTAATACCAAGAAGCAGAGCAACGGACTTGGGAGGCATCCGAGGGTGCTATAACTAAAACAACGGTGTAGAGTAAAAACCTCTAACGATATTCTGTTAGAGTCACAAACCTCTACTGAGACTAATCACCTATTACGGTATTCACCCGCTATCTCGAACCTCACAATTCAAGCCCCTGAGTCTTTAGCTCAGGGGTAGTTGACTATATACCGAGCATGGAATTTACGTGATCTAAATAAAATAATCACTCTAATTTCTACACTTGCCGAGGTTATTTTATCCGTGTTTCCTAATCAAAGTAACTATTTAATTTCCGCCTCAATCCCATTATCTCTCAACCACCTCATCTGCAAATACAGTTGCTCGACTTTTTTTCTTGCCCACGGGGTTTTACGCAAGAATTTCAGGCTGGAATTAATGCCAGGATTGCTCTTGAAACATCTTATATCAATACGCTTAGCCAGCTCATCCCAGCCATAGTGCGCCTGCAATTGAGTGACAATCATTTTAAGTGTTACCCCGTGCAGAGGGTCTTGCTTAGGTTCTTTACGCATTTTATCCGGCATCATTACCCTGATGGGTTGCTTCCGCTTTTTTTACCCGGATTTTACTACCCTCAATATCTTTACCGTTCAGCCCCTGCATTGCCGCCTTGGCATGACCCACCTTAGGCATTTCAACAAAGCCAAAGCCTTTAGAAGCGCCTGTGGCTTTATCTAAGACTAAAGAACAGGATTGCACCACGCCATACCCTTCAAACAGATCTTTAACTGCATTTTCTGAGAGTGTGCGAGGAAGGTTTCTTATTAATAATTTCATACGTTTGTCCCTATAGATTTAAGGAATAATTAATGCGATTCATCGCGACTATGGTCTTCTATTTTAATATCATGCGCGACACCATGTAATGAGCAAATCACTAAAACACCCGCCAGAATCAATATAATTTGATGCAATGAGGTCTTTATATCGGTTTTCTTATGTAATGAAGGAATTAAATCAGCGACCGCAATATAGATAAAACTTGATGAGGCAAGTGCTAAAAAGAACGGTAAGCTGTCATGTAAGTCTTCCAGACTATAGTAGGCAAGCACCCCGCCAATCACCGTAGTAAAACTGGCTAATATATTATAAAACAAGGCTTTTGATTTACTGTAGCCACTTTGTAATAAAATGGCAAAGTCCCCGACCTCTTGTGGAATTTCATGTGCAGCGACCGCTAAACTGGTAACAATCCCGAGCTTTACGTCAGTTAAAAATGCCGCAGCGATTAACACACCATCGACAAAGTTATGAATGCCATCGCCAATAATAATTAAAGTACCGGCAGATTTATGCCCATCATCGTGGTCTTCGTGATGATGATGGTCATCATCATTATGTGCTTCACAGGAACCTGAATGGCAATGTCGCCAGATTAACAGTTTTTCCAATACAAAAAAACCTAAAATTCCCGCGAGAATGGTGCCAGATAAAGATTGAAACTGTTCGGGATTGATTTCTTCAAAGGCATGAGGAATCAGTCCCCAAAAAGCAACGGCTAATAATGCACCGATCGCAAAACTAATACCATGTGGCAAAATTTTATTTCTTTGTTTTTCAGGGAGTAATAAAAACAAGCCG
>CAYMPX010000428.1:0-1844 GCA_964392135.1 uncultured Methylomarinum sp. | reverse complement strand
TTGATAGCAATAAAAAACACATTATTACGAGTCAAATTGAACATAAGTGTATTTTTGCTATATGTGAATTAGACATAGATGTGATTGTTTTAGAAATACAAAAGCATACCTTATGAAAAGTAGATAAATAAAATAGAACTATTGATTTCTCTGTTATAAAAAAGATAATAGCATATTAAATGATGTTAATAATCAACTCGTTGAATAATGTTGGTTAGGTGTAAACCTTGTAATTCAACAGCCTAAATCATCAATAAAGTAACTTTAATTTACCTACTTAAAAAGTAACTGTAAAATTTCCCCAAACATTATTACACTGTACAAATAAACAGTTGATTGGTTTTGTGTTATGAAAGTTATACCCATTTATATTGAAGCTGGAATATCTGGCTTCGAATCACCAGCGGCAGAATATAAAGAGCTTGGTCTTTCGTTAGACCAACTGCTTATTCGACATCCTAATGCTACATTTATCGGGCAAGCATCAGGTCAATCAATGGAAGGTATCGGCATATTTGACGGTGATTTACTTATTGTTGATCGATCCCTGACTGCAAAAAATGGTGACGTTATTGTCGCTAATTACAATGGGTGTTTTGTTTGTAAGCTCATTGATAAACCACATGCAAGATTATTATCTGCTTCAAAAGCTCCTCATGCCCCTGTAACAATAAAACCAGGAGATGAATTTCAGCTAGAAGGAGTGGTTACTCGCTCTATTAGACTTCACCATCAAGCGCCTGAATTAACCGCATGTATGCATTAGTTGATGCTGTTTCATTTTATGCCAGTGCTGAAAAGGTATTTGATCCAAGTATTCGCAATAAACCTGTTGTTGTATTAACGAATAATGACGGATGTATTTGTGCTGTTTGCCCCATAGCCAGAAAGCTTGGTGTACCTATGTTTGAGCCTTATTTTAAAGGTAAATGGTTTTTACAAAAACACGGTGTTGTTGTTCGCTCTTCTAATTATGAGCTTTATGCTGATTTAAGTGAAAGAATGATGAATGTTATTGCAAGGTAATGCGATAACCAGCACATCTACTCTATTAAGCTTGTTCAATCCAATTTTCAACGCGTAGACCTTCTACACGTGTAAACTCTCGAACGTTATTCGTTACTATGATCAAACCTTGGCTTCTTGCGTGACCTGCAATCATGGTGTCGTAACTGCCAATTTTATTGCCTTGTAGCTCAAGCTCTGCTTTTACTTGTCCGAACTGCCTCGATGCTTGTTCATCAAAAGGTAGTATTTCTAAGCGAGCAGCAAAACCCTCTAATGTTGCCAGGTTCTTTTCTGCTTGTTCTGATTTTTCAGCACCACAAATTAACTCTCCCCAAGTTACCGCAGAGATACATAGTTGCCCTAAGTGAACGTTAAAAAGGCGTTTTAAGTGGGCTGGTTTTCGTTTAATAGTAAAAATACTAGTGTCTGTATCTAACATGTACTTCAACATCAAAAGGCTTCTCTCTTTTGAGTTTCTGGTTGTGAACGAGCATCCATAAAATCATCAGAAACAGTGCTGTTTTCAAACCAATCATCCCAAGCTGTACCAGCAGGAGAAATAATGCGTGTGTTACCTATAGCAACAACATCAACATCTTTTATGTCTTCGGGCATTTCAACCGCTTTAGGTAAGCGTACCGCCTGAGATTTATTACTCTTGAATACTCTTGTTTGAACCATAATATTATCGCCATATACAAAGTGTATATTCATTATACACAAGCAAGTGGATATGTGAAGTGTATATTCAACAAAAGATTGATGATAACATATAGGAAATCAGCAACGACATGAAAGTAACGCGCGACAATATTCTAAAACTAACGCACAAAGCC
>CAYMPX010000427.1:0-1862 GCA_964392135.1 uncultured Methylomarinum sp. | reverse complement strand
AATGTCTGATATAGATCCAAATCATGATGATGACAGTGGTATTGCTGTTCAAGAAGCAAAGCCAAAACTAAAGCGTCCTCCTTTATATAAAGTTATGTTGATGAATGATGACTTTACGCCAATGGATTTTGTCGTTGAAATTTTAACGGATTATTTTAATATGAACGAAGATAAAGCAACGCAGGTTATGTTACAGGTACATACGAAAGGTGTTGGTGTTTGTGGTATTTATACCAGGGATGTTGCCGAAACTAAAGTAACTATTGTTAATGAGTATTCGCGAGAAAATCATCATCCGTTGATGTGTGCGATGGAAGAAGCCTAAAACTTAAAGAGAATACTATGCTAAGTAAAGAACTTGAAATGACTTTAAATATGGCATTTACCAATGCGCATACTAAACGTCATGAATTTATTACCGTGGAACACTTGCTGTTAGCACTTTTGGATAACCAGACAGTGAAACCTATATTACAGGCGTGTGCCGGTAATATTTCTGCTATACGAGGTGAATTAACTCAATTTATTGATGAGACAGTATCGTTAATCGCAGAAAACATACAAAGAGAAACACAACCCACATTGGGGTTTCAACGGGTATTACAACGTGCTGTTTTTCATGTCCAGGCATCGGATAAAAAAGAAGTCAGTGGCGCAAATTTATTTGTTGCTCTGTTTAGTGAGCAAGATTCACATGCTGTTTATATATTGAGTAAATACGAAATATCACGTTTAGATGTGGTTAATTATCTTGCTCATGGTATTTCCAAGCTTGAACCTGAAATAGAAGAGAGTGAAGAACTAAATGTTAAAGAGGAGGGTGCTGAGCAAGCAGAATCGACCCCTTTAGAAAAATATGCCACTAATCTTAATATAGAGGCTGTGCAAGGAAGAATTGACCCTTTAATTGGTAGGGAACAGGAAGTAGAGCGCACCATACAAGTTTTATGTCGTAGACGTAAAAATAACCCGTTATTAGTAGGCGAATCAGGTGTAGGTAAAACTGCAATTGCCGAAGGTTTGGCTAAACGTATAGTGGAGGAAGATGTTCCGGATGTATTATTGGATAATGTGATCTATTCTTTAGATCTAGGTGCTTTAGTTGCTGGAACAAAATATCGAGGTGATTTTGAGAAACGCTTGAAAGCCTTGGTTAATCAACTAAAAAAAGAACCTGAATCAATATTATTTATTGATGAAATTCATACTATCATTGGTGCAGGCTCTGCATCAGGTGGTGTAATGGATGCATCTAACTTAATTAAACCGGTGTTAGCTTCTGGTCAATTACGGTGTATTGGATCTACAACATACCAGGAATACAGAGGTATATTTGAAAAAGATCACGCCTTAGCGAGACGCTTCCAGAAAATTGATATTGTAGAACCTTCAGTAGAAGATACTATTAAAATATTAACCGGCTTGCGTTCTCGTTTTGAAGAACATCACCAACTAAAATATACACAACAAGCATTAAGATTAGCCGCTGAGCTATCTGATCGATTTATTACAGATCGATTTTTACCTGATAAAGCCATTGATGTAATTGATGAAGCGGGAGCAAGACAGCGTCTTTTTAAAGAAGATGAACGTAAAAAAATCATTGATACCCATGAGATTGAAGAAATTATAGCTAAAATTGCCAGAATCCCTGAAAAATCCATCTCTAACAATGATAAAGATAAATTAGAAAATCTGGAAAAGAATCTGAAAATGCTGGTTTTTGGGCAGGATGAAGCGATTTCTGAATTAGCATCTGCAATTAAATTATCCCGTGCTGGATTAAGAGATATTTCAAAAACAATTGGCTTCTAGCAGATAATAACCCAAAGCTATCTGAATCCATTGAATTTCTACAATGG
>CAYMPX010000426.1:0-1863 GCA_964392135.1 uncultured Methylomarinum sp. | reverse complement strand
CAATTGGAAATGGAAAAATCAGCTAAAAAAAGATTACAAATAGAAACTGAACTCAGACTGGCGATTTCGTTAGGTGAGCTTGAATTATTATATCAGCCACAAGTTGATATTGTATCCGGTCAAATTATTGGTGCAGAAGCTTTACTCCGCTGGCAGAGTAAAAAGCTCGGTTTTGTTTCCCCAGCAGACTTTATACCTATTGCTGAAACATCAGGACTGATTATGGAAATTGGTCAGTGGGTTATCAATGAAGCCTGTCAAAAAATCAAACAATGGGAGGATATGGGGTTATTCGATAAACTAAAAACAGTCTCTGTAAATATTAGCTCAGTACAGTTTGAAAGTGAAAGATTCCTTGAGGATTTATCTTTAACAATAACTTTATCAGGTATTACCCCCTCACATTTAGATATTGAATTAACAGAAACCGCTCTAGTCAGTGACTTTAACAAGGTTTGTGATCGTCTTAATAAAATTAAAGCAATCGGCTGTCGAATTTCTATTGATGATTTTGGTACCGGTTATTCCTCACTCAAGTACTTATGTTCATTTCCCCTTGATGTGCTTAAAATTGACAAATGTTTTGTTGATGATATTACCGAAAAGTCTTCAAATTTAGCGATTGTTCATTCCATTGTTTCCATGGCAAAAATGTTAAACGCTTACATTGTTGCTGAAGGCGTTGAAGATGAAAAACAACTTAAAGTTTTAGGTACTGCAGGATGTGACTGTTATCAGGGCTACTTATTTAACCCCGCGCTTAAAACAGTTGTATTTGAGTCTTTAATAAGCCCGGAACGCTCAAGGAAAAGGAATAATGAAAAACAACTTACCTGTAACAAATTATGAAGTAACCTTTTCTGAAAACGATGAAATTATTTCTACCACCGATCTGAACAGTTATAATTGAACTAATTATTCATCTAATGTATATTTCAAATAGATATTTGAAATATACATTAGATTTTGTTCTATGACGCATTTCCCGCCCCAATTAAAAACCAGTCAACGTCTATTAATAACGGCCAGTCGTATCTTTGCTGAAAAAGGCTATTGAGGCAATACGTCAACAAAACAATCGGAAGTCATGAATATTAAAAAACGGATTTTAGCAGGGGTTTTTATTACCCTGATAACGGCGTGTACTGCAACAGTTAATGAGTTTAATAGCCCGGTGATACCGGAAAAATATTTCTCGGAAAGTGGCTCCCTGGCGATTGCTGATAAATGGTGGTTGGCATTTAAAGACCCGATACTTAATGATTTGATTAATCAAGCGCTCAGTCAGAATTTTAACTTGCGTGCCGCTTATGATCGGCTGGCGCAAGCCAGAGCCGTCGCCAGGAAGTCAGGTGCCGAATTAATTCCTCAATTAAATGGTTCATTTGCGTCCACTCGCACTATTTCAGAAACCTCAGCAGGGCGTAATACTGTAGATGAATTTTCTGCCGGTTTTGCAGCCAGTTATGAACTGGATTTATGGGGGCGTATCCGCTCAGGTATGCATGCCAATGAACTGGATCAGCGAGCTACGCAACAAGATATTTATATTGTAGCCATCTCTCTTAGTGCAGAAGTGACTCGTACCTGGTACAAGTTGATTGAACAAAAACTGCAATCTGCTTTGCTAGACCAGCAGATTAAAACCAATGAGGATAATGTCAATATATTCATCACTCGATTTAATCTTGGGCAGGCACGGGCAGCCGATGTGTTTCAGCAAAAACAACTTTTGCAATCAACCCTGGGTGATAAAACCACAGTGACTGCCAATATCAAAAGTTTTCAATATCAGCTGGCGACGCTGTTGGGGAAACCTGTTAATAGTCTGGTACTTCCTGAAAAAACAGGTTTTCCCATACT
>CAYMPX010000425.1:0-1866 GCA_964392135.1 uncultured Methylomarinum sp. | reverse complement strand
CCAAAATTGTAAGTATAATATTTTAGTATAAATATGCTCACTTTTGTACAATTTATTTTTGTAAAAATCCCTTTTATTTCGTCTTATCATATTGAAAAGGCGAAAATGAAGCCCGTGAATGCTGCACACGCTCTAATCCCCCCAACCTGACATCATTAACTCACTAAAGTCTCGCCTTGATAAAACGTCTGAGCAATCTCGCCAATCTTTTTCAGAAGGTTCCATCGTAGAGGTGTAACGAAGATCAAACCCATTGGCTTGTTTTTGTGCATCGATATATTCGTCCATCTTTTCGCCCATGGTCTCTATATCTTCAATCCATTCATCTTTGATGGTGTCGGGTAGGGATCCAAACAAGTTGTAACGATCTTGCATGCGTTCTGAAAGCTTATCGTAAACTTTTTCATCAACAGTTTTCTCATTGACTAAATTAAGCATATCGACTTTATCGCGAACCTGACCAAAACGTTTAATTCGACCAATTCTTTGTTCTAGTTTGGTTGGGTTCCAAGGCAAATCAATATTCATTAGCGTACCTAAAGTTTGCAAGTTCAAACCTTCACATGCAGCGTCAGTGGCTACCATAATTTCAAGTTGATGCTCTGCAACCATTCTTTTTAAGGTTTCACGTTCAATATTTACACTATCACCTTTCTGGTAAAGTTTACTGCGGCCAGCGCCAGCGTATAAACCTACAGGCTGATCAGGATAACGAGCAGCTAATGAATCGGCTACCCATTTTGCAGTATCGTAATATTGGCTGAAAATAATAACGCCATGTTTAAGCCATTGTTCTTTTTCAAGGTAATGGATGATAGCCTCAAGCTTGGGATCTTCTTTTATTTTTTCTAAACGAGCGATCATCCGCTCGAGTACAGCTACCTCTTCTGAGTTTTCATCAACATTAACTTCAATCATTTGGTCGTCACTTTCTTCTTGGACCGTTTTTCCTTCTAATAGCATTCTAGCCGTGTTGAGACCAGCAACAATACTCGAACAAATTCTTTGTTCCATGAGATTTTTCATGAAGCCACTACCTTTTCCGCTTTGAGCAAGCGCTTTACCAAAATTACGCGCTTCCGCATAAGCTTGTTGAAAATCTTCGCTTGTTCTAAGTGCTTTTCCTTCGAATAAACTTGTAAACGTATGCTCATCTTTCGACAAGTTCCTCTGAGGGTGGACGTCTACACCAATGCGAGGTAACAATTTTGCATCTTCAAGTGTTACACGTTTACGTAAAACGATATGACGAACAAATGGATTTTCTCGCTGAAAAAAACTGGCTCCGGCTATATCTCTATCTAGCTCATCTTCCAAATAGTCTCTAGAATATTCTGATAAATCTGTGAGTGGATTTCTAATATCCCACTTTTTGTTATTTAAAATATCTAGGTCTTCTCTGATGCAACGGAATAATTTTATTGAATGTTTCTCGTTTGAAGAACCTACTACAGGTAAAGGTGAACGTAATAACTCCCAAGCAAAACTAGTTTCTGTTACACGCTGCTCGCCGGAAAGAATAGGTAATACATCACTAGGGTTATGCCATTTCGTAAAGTCATTGCCTAATACAAAATTACCACAACCTTGATGCAAAATTCTCATGAGATCCCATAGGTCTTCCGGGCGTGTTTGTATTGGTGTTGCTGTACCTAAGATAACATGATCAGAGCGAGCAGCAATGTCTCGCATAAAAGCAAGTAAGTTATTATCTGAGCCAGCGTCTTTGCCAAAGCCTTGTTTGCTTCTAGCTTTGTGTGCTTCATCTAAAATAGATAGACCAAAACGCATGTCGAGCAAATATTCCTTTTTCTTTCAAATTTCCAAGTCAACTTTGATCGTATTTCTGTTGACTTAAAAACAATT
>CAYMPX010000424.1:0-1875 GCA_964392135.1 uncultured Methylomarinum sp. | reverse complement strand
TTTTTTGGTGGGTGGGTAGTTAAAGGGTTATAGCGTCAGTAAGTGTTTTATGGAACAATAATGCTATTCATTTTAATACTGACTTGCTCTTTTATTTTAACATTTAGATTATTGGCAATACATAATATAGCTAAAAATGTAGTATTTAATCCAAGTGTACGATGTGCATATAGATTGGTTTAGATCTGCCCTTAATTAAGGTGGTTTCCAGGCTGAGAGAATTCTGGCTGGATTGATTTCTAATAATATTTAAAAGAACAGGCATGCAAATAACAGGTTTTTAGATGATAGACTCTAAAGGATACCGACCGAATGTCGGCATTATCCTTTGTAATGATGAGGGGCGTGTGTTTTGGGCAAAACGAAAAGGTGTTAATTCATGGCAATTCCCACAAGGTGGAATTGATTATAATGAATCTCCTGAAGCAGCGATGTACCGTGAATTGTGGGAAGAAACAGGGTTAATGGCAGAACATGTTCAGCTCCTTGGTCGTACCCGTTACTGGTTGCGTTACAAATTACCGGAAAAATATATCAGAAAGAAATCGTTGCCTCTGTGTGTTGGGCAAAAGCAGATTTGGTATATTTTACGTTTGATTGGGGATGAGACTAAAGTCCGTTTTGATTGTGGCGATAAACAAGAGTTTGATGGCTGGCGCTGGGTGGATTATTGGTATCCATTGAAAGATGTTATCTACTTTAAACGCAAGGTTTACAAAAAAGCCATGCTGGAACTGGGAGAGATTATCTTGCCAGAGGGCGTGTCTGTATGTGCTGATGGTTACCTTACCAAGTCACCTTATTAATGCAAAATCCTCAGCGTGATGAATAACAGGTCACCCCCCCCCAACACCGCTAAAGCGGTGTGGACGGTGCTTTTAGCTTATGTTGACTAGCCTGAGTCCTTCGGAACTACGTTATTTCTGCCATGGTATGTTGGAATGTACACGCAAGTTCCAACCGCTACCGCCACCCTCTAAACAGTCCTGTGGGAGTCGGGGCAGTGAGCTGGCATAACAAGCATAAATAACATGGACAATGCGTACCTGACCCGGTTTCAGGACGGGTGTTGTTATCAGGAGAAATACTGTGAAAGTGTACATTAAAAGTGTGTAGGGTTGTGGTTAATGCCTACATACCCTGCAAAAGCGAAAGTCATTCAGCGAACACCCTTCAGACTGTGGCTGGCTTCGCGATCACAATCTAACCTGATTTGTTAAATATTTTTCGATTATTTTCAAGGATCCTACTTGCAAGATAGTAAGCGATACCTGTTGATAAAACAACAAACCCAATTGCAATAATATACATTGGAGTTAATTCTTCGAAATCAATAATTATTATTTTTCTTGCAATAGCCATTAAAGCTGTCGCAAGAACTAATTGTACTGGTATTACATCATTTCTTAAATACATAACAATATTCTGAAAAATTTCTATAGCAATAAGTACAACAAGAAATGCAGCAAATGTTTTAAAAATATCAGCAATCTGAAGAAGCATAAATGGTGTACTTACTAAGTGATTGTAAAATACATAACCAACATCTACTACACCCCAGAGAATTACTAAGACCATGAATAGAGCCAACACTCTAATTGCAAATTTTATAATTTTATGCAAGATAGCAACAAATACATCATTATGCTCTGTTGGTAATTCATCATGTTGTTTCATTCTAATTCACTATATTTATAATTCGACATATTGCCCAAATCATTTGATGCAATAAGCGAGCAAGGAACTTGGGTAATAATTAAAACAGTAATCTACCACAACCCTTCAAAAGTATGCAAAACCGTGACGCTTATTGCGGTTAAGCGAAATGCTGTATCAAAAGAATTTCAAGTCTGCCTGTAAAACACGGGACGGTTT
>CAYMPX010000423.1:0-1890 GCA_964392135.1 uncultured Methylomarinum sp. | reverse complement strand
TTTTATAAATGAAAATATTTATTACCGGAGCGGCTGGGTGTTTGGGGCGTCAATTGATTAAAACGCTTTGTGAAAATAAAAATATTGAGGTGTTTGCTACTGATATAAAGCCTTCTCCATTTAGTGAACAGCATAATTTAACGTATTGTGCTTTAGATATTTGTTCAAATGAATTTACTCAATGGTTAACGGCAATTAAACCTCATAAAGTTATTCATTTAGCGTCAATATTACAATTGTCAAAACAGTTAACACGCGCCAAAGCCTATCAAATAGATGTATTGGCAACACAAAAATTACTAAATTGCTGTGTTGATTTAAAAGTGGACAAAATTATTGTTACCACTAGTGGTGCTGCGTATGGGTATTATCCTGAAAATAAACACATTATTACGGAGCAACGTGCAACAAATGGTAATAAAGATTACTTTTATTCGGCACACAAGGCTGAAGTTGAACAGCTTATGGCTGACTTTCGAGCAAAGCAGCCGCAGTTAAAACAAATTGTATTTCGTCCAGGAGCGATAATAGGGACTGATTTCGATGGTCCTGTCGTTGATTTATTTAAACAAAAAGTCATTGTTGGTTTAATGGGTTACCCATCACCGTTTAATTTTATTTGGTCAACTGATGTGGTTGCTTATTTAGTTGAAGGATTGTTTGCTGATATTAGCGGTGAATTTAATATTGCCGGTGATGGCGCGCTTAGTTTAAAAACTATTGCGAAACAACTGAATAAACCCTATTTACCTTTGCCTGCTTGGTTAATTCAGGCCGCCTTAACTATTGCCAAACCGCTAGGTTTAAGTCAATACGGCCCTGAGCAAGTTAAATTTATAAAATACCGTCCAGTATTATCCAATCAAAAACTTAAAATTAGGTTTACTCATCAAGCTCAATATACGTCGATTCAGGCATTAAATGCCTATGCAAAGTTATTATCAGCAGAGGATAAAAAATGAAAATACTATTAATTAAGACAAGGTTCATGTTAATTCTTGGGCTGTTGTTGGTTTTAGTGAATGTTAATGCAAATACGATAACGGTTATCAATAAAGCAGGAAAACCTTTAGCGAATGTGATGGTGATGCAAACACCAATTAAAGGTTTTACCCTTAATACATCAGATTCTGGTTATCCGCCAGAGCGAACCTTAAACCATGCCAATATGGTTTATAGCCGTTTTACTAATACATTAGGGCAGGTTCAATTTAACACCTATCAAGATCAAAGTGTGCGTATACGGTTGCGTTTTCCTGAGTATAAAGATGTAGAATTAGAAATAAAAGGCAATGAAAATAAGTCTTTGTTGATGTTGCCTATCACCGATGATTTAGCCCTTGCCGAGTCTCGACCTGCAAATACGTGGTTGGCTGTACTTAATTTAGATAATGATAAAGTATTGAAAAAACATTATGTTATGCAATGTGGTTTTTGCCATCAACAAGGCTCACGTTTTTTTAGACGACCTCGACCTGAAAAAGATTGGCAAAAAGTTATTCATAGAATGGTTGGCTATGGTTCGCGTTTAGACGATAGATCACAAGAACGATTACCTAAATTACTGAGTGAAGAATACGGTCGTTTATATAAAAATCCGCAATTAATACCTCAAGGTACGCCTTGGAAAGATCATTTACAAAATACTCAAATAACCGAATGGCCGATTGGCGATGCTTTTTCGCAAATGCATGATTTATTATATCACTCTAATGGGTTGGTTTATGTGGGAGATAACTTGCAAGATCGCTTATATGAAATCAACCCTAAAACGGGTGAATATGTCATCTATAAATTAAAGCGTGAGCAGGGGGATAAACATGGCGGCTTGATGGCGAAACGTTTAAGTGATTTTCCAAAACATGAAGCCTTTGAGGGGATTCACTCGTT
>CAYMPX010000422.1:0-1902 GCA_964392135.1 uncultured Methylomarinum sp. | reverse complement strand
ATGTTTCTCCACCGCTTTTAATAGTAAATCGTGAGGGATGTTATCAAACAGCCCTGTCGAATTCAAGTACCCAATTGTAATGCCAGCCACTCCCGGCTAAGAAACTTTTAATTGAGCATCGATGACGCTTAAATTTCAGGCAAATCCAACCCTTAGCACTAAGTCAGCCAATCCGTCTTTGTTTTGGGTATCTTATTTTCCGGTAATGGGGCTAAAGCATATCGCAATTAAGATGTATCAGGGTTTAAGTATGCCTGGTGACCATATGCGAGAGCATTCCAGAGGTCATCGAGGTTATTAATGAAAAAATTAAAAAATATACTACGTTTACGTTCCCATAAATTTTTCTTTGTTTGCAATTTTGCTAAGGCTTTTATGAAGGTTTTGCAACCAAGCTGCTGCAACTGATCAACAAAAAATGCCAGCATCATTAAATTAGCAAAAACAGTGCTTAAATGCTTATTCCCATGACCGAAGTTATGCTCAAATTGATACCCTTGATTTTTGAGCGTATTAAACGTTTCATTTTCTATTTTATGCCGTGCTCGACCTCCTCGCATAATTTGATAGACATTCTCTTCATTTAAAGTAATATCAGTTACCCAAACCCAATGTTGCCGTTTGCCATTTTCACGCTCTTCCCAATATTCCAAAACATTAACCAAACAATCTGCATGACTATCATTAATAGCAAGTCCATTAATCCACTCAAAACGATGGATTATTTTCTCTCTCTTTAGTTCAGATGATGAGCGTGCTAATGATGCAAAGCTTTCAAATAAAAATTTATGATCTTTTAGTTTTGCGACTAAAATGAATGAGTGATTATCTTCTTGTAAACGCTTGATGAAAGGGCCGTTGGAAAATAAGCCATCGGCAGTAATAATAAGGCGCAAATGAGGATGTTCTCGTTTTAAGTGATCCAGAAATCTCTCTGCTGAACGGCGCTCACAGTCATTCTTTGTCGTACCATCTGTTTTCATAATTGGCTCGGGGGCAAAAGGCAATACGACTTTTTGCTCAGGATGAACAATAGCGCCTGATAACATTTGGTGATAATAACTGACACTACCATCTCTGTGTTTTTTTTTACAACAATTATCGCAGTGCACTTCTTTAGAATTAAAATAACCTGTACCATCTAATGGCATTAAATAGCGGTTATCATAATATTTAAATAATTCTAGATGTTTGCTGCGCTGACATTGTGCAAACAGCGCCTTAAAGGTTTTCCTGAGTAGAGCAGGGTTAAGATTGTCAAGCCTGTCTCGCATTTGTGTATCAGAAGGCACTCTATCAATCTGATAAACCGTATGTAGGTTGTTCTTGACCATCTCTTCCGCACAGTTTATATCAAACTGCAGTAATGACGGATACTTCAAGCTGAATACAGCAAAACCTGACATCAAAGTATCTAATAGGCTAATGGGGCGTGTGCGTTTGATAGAATCTTTAATACGTGAGAAATTATCTCGAACAATTTGATTTGAAGTTAAGCAACCAAGCATACTTTTCATGGGCAAACTCTGTTTAATTCATGTCAGCATAGAATACAGCATAAAGTCTGCGAAAAAAAAATTTTAACTTGCCGGCAACCCCAGGGAATACAAGGAGCTAACTGTTAGCCGGGAACTGCTGTTTAATTAAGGGGATGATTTAACTCTTTTGAAATTAAGCTCAGAGTACATTTCTTGAAAAGCACCTTTTAGCTGGTTAAATACAGAGCTAAAATCAAAGTCTGCTTTATATTTTACGATTTCATTATCTTCTACAGAGGACATAACCAATACCATGATATATTTAATTAATGCAACTCTTGCCGCCTCGACACGGATTGCGGGGCTATCAGGGTGCATTGCAAGTGAAAACTCAGTCACACTGGTCGGGTACTTAATCGTGTGC
>CAYMPX010000421.1:0-1904 GCA_964392135.1 uncultured Methylomarinum sp. | reverse complement strand
AATTGGAATGGCTCAAGCACTCTGAATCATGCAGATTGAAGTAACATGGGTATAACGTGTTAATGCTCAGAATTGAGGTCAATTATCTAGCTAAAAGAATTACAATAATTACTGCTAAGATAAATGAGACACTTTTCCAAAATAAAACAGGATTGCGCTCTATTAATGGTGGCGCTGTTTTATTCAAAAATTCTTTATTTGGATGGCTTAAATCGAACATAAATTCTGACAGCTCAGAGTAACGTTTATATGGGTTTGGGTGTAAGGCTTTTTTAAGAGTGTAATCAACCCAGGCAGGAGTTTCTCGATCATCATGAAGGGCGGAAATGTAGTTCAATTTATTCTGTGCAGATCGTGTTCTCGCTTTTGAAACATTAATGCCATAAGGCAATTTTCCCGTTAACATTTGGTAGGTGATAACGGCTAAGGAAAAAAGATCTGAACGAGGTGAACCTGTTTCACCTAAGAAGTATTCTGGGGCAGCATATTGTGCTGTACCCAATATATCAGCATGTTCTATTGGGCTTGATATTTCATTAAGCCCGGCTACTTTTGTCGCACCAAAATCAATAATTTTTACTGTTCCAGTGCTATCAATCATAATATTTTCGGGACGCAAGTCTTGGTGAATCATTTCAAGTCGATGAAAAGCCAATAATCCTTTAGCTATTTGCTCAATAATTCTACGAACGGTTGCCATATTAGGCTTAGGGTTGTCTCTCATCCACTGTGTTAAGGTCTGCCCGTCAATAAACTCCATCACAATATAGAGATAATGTCGTTTACGAGACTGTAAACAGGGCTTCAATACATAGGGGCTATTTACTCGCCTAGCAATCCACTCTTCCATTAAAAAGCGCTCTAAATAAGCGGGATCACCTTGTAATGACACTGAGGGTGTTTTGATAACAACTTGCGTTTCAGTTTCCTTATCAAGGGCTAAGTAAACATGACTACGACTACTCGCATGCAAACTTCTAATAATCGTGTAGCCATCGAATGCTTCCCTTGCGTCTAATATGGGCGGAAAGGGCTGTTCCGTTAGTTGTTGATATAGCTCTGTAGCATTTTGAGTTGGTAAGTCAGCTATATGCACAATTTGAATGGTAAGGTTGTCATCACTTCCTTGTTCAAATGCTTCTTCAATAATAATCTTTGCGGCGGTATCTAGCTCATCATAATGATCATTGATGCAATCAAGCATAAATTGTGGGCTGACAAATTCATACACACCATCTGTGGTTAATATAAAGAAGTCATTCTTTTCAACTTGAATTGTTTCATAATCTAATTCAAATTGTGGTTTCATTCCCATGGCGCGACTTAAATAACTTTTATCTTTTGAAATCCATTGACGATGATCTTCCGTCAATTGTTCTAATGTGTTGTCACGTAAATGATAAATTCGAGAATCACCCAAATGAAATAAGTGTGCCGTTGTTGATTTAATTACGATAGCACTGAGTGTGCAGACATAACCTTTGTTTAAATCATAAGGAAAATCACCTTTCCGAGACTGTGAATATAACCAAGAGTTTGTTGCGGTTAAAACTTTCTGTGCAGATTTTTTTACCGACCATGCTTCTGATGTGCAAAAGTAATCATCTAAAAAACCACGAATGCTCGCCTCGCTAGCAATTTGACTTACTTTACTGCTGCTGATGCCGTCAGCCAATGCAATAGCAATTCCTTTAGATGTTAGTAATGGTTCCTTAGGGATAGAAATACCATGAAAATCTTGGTTAATTTTCTTACGACCTTTGCTTGAGTATTGCCCTGTAGCTACTTTAAGTTGATTCGCCATTACAGTGTTTGTACCTTTGAAAGTTTAAGAATAAGCATATCAGAAACAAAGAACCCGATAATTACTTACCGGGTTCTTGGGATTGTCATTCAATCTGTAA
>CAYMPX010000420.1:0-1913 GCA_964392135.1 uncultured Methylomarinum sp. | reverse complement strand
GTACTTTTAATCCAGCCTTATCGATATGAAATGGATTTACTAATGATAGATTTTTATAAGGTTTATCCTTGGTTCCCTTAAATGCCCTTTGGTATTCACCATTAGTATCAAAAATAATAATATGTGCAGATTTTAATTCCTTTCCATTGTAGGAATAGTCAAATAGGCTGTGTAAAATTGAAGTTAAAGTACATGATTTTCCTGAACCTGTGTTACCCAGTATCGCAGCATGCTTACCAAAAAACTTATCAGGATTTATTTTTACTTGATAGTCGGTAAAGGTAGGAGATGTCCCAATTGGTAAATAATAATCTTCCTTAAAATCTATCTCATCATGAACATGTTGATCAAAAATATTATCTAAATCTTGTTTAAGAACATACCAAACAGGGTTGTCCAGTACTGGGTAATTATAGACACCTTGAATATACTTCTTATCATTTACAATAGTCCCCACCATCGTAGCAATAACATATCGTGCTGACTTAGTAAGAAAAATGGCTTCTCTATCTTTATTTAATTCAGTTTCATCAATATTTTTAACGCTGGTGATCATTGCAACGATTTTGTCAGAACCAGTAGGAATGATAATGTATGAATTGATTCGAGCAACTTCAAATATATCGTCATAGCCACTTTTGTACAAACTCTTTAAATCATCCTCAAGCTTGATAAAAACCCTGAAACTATCAACTGATATAACTTTTCCGATGACTCTTTCACTCATTAAAAAAGCTCCTTATCGCTAGAATCATCTTTACCAGTGATGGCACCTGCATCAAAATACTTATTAAGTGTATTGGCTATTTTTTCATTGCTATCAATATTATAAAAATCTGGCATCAAGGTGTCGGCGAAAGTAAGGAAGTCCCCAAAAAACTCACCTTGTAAGATTATTATTCTGGAATCATTTAGATTCTTAATTCTTTCAATATGAGGGTTGTCTTTTGTACCATTAAAATCCACTATAACCAGTGTAAATGAGGGGTTTGAAAGTGCTTGAAAAATAATATCGTTAAAATGCTCATCAGCAAACGCATAACCTACCGTTAATAAAACAGATTGTGATTGATTAATGGTTGATGAAAACTGCCTAAACAGCTCTGAATACGGCAAACCTAATGTATAAGATTTTTTCACGGCTGTTGGATAAACAATAATTTCGCCCTTTTTATCTTGTTGCTCAATTAATGTTAATGGCAACTCCTCTATACCATATAAATTAGCCGCATCCCGTTTGTCAGAACTGATCCATGAAAGGCTGCCATGAAGTTTGTAGTAACGAACAACCTTCTCAATCCGTTGAACTTTTCCTGCTGTAGTAGAACCAGGGAAAAATATATCGTATTCAAATGTTTCGGGTTTAAAGCATCTTCTATGGAATCCCGAAAAACCATCAATATAATAAACACCTAACCTATCAAAAGCATATTCAAATGAAAGGTCATAATTGGCAGTAAAAATATTTGCACGCCTTAAGTTTAGAGGTCTTTGCAATAATGCTTTAAGGAACTTCTCATGAAAAATATACTTGGATTCATTTTGGAGTAAATTTGCATGGTTTTTTTGTTGTTCTAATTCACTGTCATTTTTACTATTAATAAGCCATTGAGGAACAGATCGTTTATCTACATCACAAACCTTGAACAAACCTTCTTTAATTGTACAAATCAACTCTTCAAACTTATCTGTTCTCGACCCACTGAGTTCTTGTTCGAGAACGTATGATTTAGAAATTAAAAAATTGAGCAATCTTTCGAATTCAATTGCTATTTCTTTTGATGCTTTTACACGTACAATCCCATCTTCACCAAGCTCTTCCCATTCTTGGATAGGTTCAATAAATGCTCCCCGCAATGTTTTTACTGTATCAATAAAAAGAGCATATTCATCCGAATTCTTTTCTTTAATAT
>CAYMPX010000419.1:0-1918 GCA_964392135.1 uncultured Methylomarinum sp. | reverse complement strand
ATCATTCAATAACTTACAAATCAGAGGGTTTAATTCTGTTCTTTTTAGACTATAAACCTTTGATTTAATAATCTTTATTTAGCTCTTAATTCACATTAAAGAACACATTCAAATTAAACCAACCCCCCCCCCTCTTCGCCACCCAAGTTATTTCACACCCGACTCCAGGCAATACTATAAATTGCTATTTTGAAAAAAGAAAACAACAAAACCCACCCAACTTACCAGCAACAACCCCCATGGTAAAATTGACTGCTTATAAATAACTTCATGCTGAATCACCTGTTCATCTTGAGACTCAGGCACAACTGAATGCCGAGATGCTTTATGCAGCTTTTTATTCAGCTCCCTGGATTTAGCTTTCTGCTGTTTTTTATACAGATTAATGCCCTTTTCTATTCCCTGGGCAATTAACTTAGTCTGCTCTTTCGTTTGTCCAGGGCGCTGCGTTGCCTTTGCCATTTTTATTGCCTCCTCCTGCGTTTGAGGAGAAACTTGCTCATACTTATTATTTTTAGCCATTATTCTTGAATTCTATAAGGCTCTAACTGAATACTAAGCACTCGTACACCTAACATAACAATTTTCCCATGATAACGCTCGTCACCGGTAGAGCTAAATTCAAATTGATAAGAACGCCATGCCTTTATTTTTCCACACTCATCTCTTTTAAGCCATTGCCCTGTTAATGCAACATACTCATCCAGCAACAACACATCCATTTTTTGACAATGACGCTTTGCAACACTCAAAGCGATTTCCCTGGTCTTCATGGCACTAGACCAATAAACCCCAAGCAATAACAATAAAACAATAAAAATCAAATCAACCATAAGTATTATCACCCAATAACGTGCCAACGCAACAATCAAACCATAAAAAGAAAAAGCCACCAACAAATTTTATAGATACTGCCTATCGTTAAGTCCATTATCACGTTAAAATTCACTGCATATCTAGCAAACATTTTCAATCAAGGAGTAATCCATGAACAGTTGCAGTCAATGTGGACAAGCACAAGAAGATTTATCCAGCAGATGCCATCACTGCGGTAGCTTAAATTTAAAAATTGATGATATCCTCGCCAACCTACCCCTAATTGCATCACTGGATAACGAAGCCTTTGAAATTTTAATGGATGATGCGAACAGGAATATCACTTTCGTTACTACCGGTATCATTACTGCTGACTGATAAGCCGGTAGACGCACAAGGACTTGTTTTTTTGGAGGTATCAATATAACCAGTTTGCTGATTTTCGGGGATATCGGACTTTGCCTCATAAAAGATAATCGCCCGTAAACAATTTTCCTTCTGCTCCTCACTTAAAATAATACCGTTTGGCCACTTTCCAAGTTCAACTGCCCGCTTCAAATTATGATGAATTTCAGGGTTAATGATTTCGATTATTTCTTCAAATGTCATTTAAAGCTGCCTGTAGCATCTCAAATCTGGCGTTCTGTATACGTTAAATTATCAAGGACCAAAAAGCGAACCGGGAGAATATCAATAGAAATTCCCAGACTCAAGCAAAACAGGCGATAGATTTGTGTCGATGCGTTAACACAAAACGATATCATTCAAGGCAAGCGACCTTCCCCCCCTGTTTTACCAAAAGCTGCAATTATTGTTTTGGAATTCGCGCCACCGACCAGAGCAAGCCAGAAATAAAGCCAAATAAGTGTGCAAAATTAGCCATCCGGCCAATTCCCATCACCTCGGTCAGCGAGGTATAGCCCAGAGCTAACCAAACCAAGCTGAACTTGACTAAAACAGGAGGAAAGACAATTTCCTGCGGGCGCTGAAGCTGCCAATACCAACAACATCCCACGAGACCATAGACCACCCCTGACATACCACCAAAGGTATAGCCGGTATCAAAGAGCTGGGCGAGATTTGATACTACCGATACCACAAT
>CAYMPX010000418.1:0-1920 GCA_964392135.1 uncultured Methylomarinum sp. | reverse complement strand
AAAAAGAAAAATTTAATGAATAAACCACTTAAAAGGCTAGCTGGCGGAGAGAGAGAAATGCGAAATCGTACTTCTAACGGTTTCAACTTGTTTCAATATTGGTAAGTTAACATAATAAATCATAGAGTTAGCTTATCAAGTTGTTTCAAGCTGTTTCTCCTCATTTCAGGCAAAGTGGTATATACTTGGTATACAATTCAGTATAATCACTGGTATACACTCCTTGCCAACAAACTGGAGCGCATAGTATGTCAACAAATCTTAAAATCAAGAATGCAAAATCAAAAGAGAATGATTATACCATTAATATTGATACAGGTTTATCTGTATTAGTGAAAAAAACAGGTAGTAAATTATGGAGATTTAGATATTCCTATTCAGGAAAACGTTGCATGATCTCTTTAGGGAAATATCCACAAATTTCTATGAGTGAAGCAAAAGCTAAACAAAGAGAGTGTTTAGATATGCTTAATAATGGTATTAATCCGTCTATTCACAGACAAACTCAAAAAGTAAAGTTAGCTAACGAGAAAAATTTCAAAGAAATTGCTTTAGAGTGGCATGCTAAACATTACCAACACAGCAATGAAAGACATAACAAACTAGCCCTACAAAGAATGGAAAAATATATTTTTCCTTTAATTGGCAAGCTTCAACTGAAAGACATTGAAGCTCCTATGTTATTTAACCTAATTGAGTCTATTCAGGATATGGGCTATATTGAAACAGGGAAGCGAGTAAACTCACTTTGCTCTATGGTTTTCAGGTACGGAGTAGCGAAAGGCTTTGCTACCCGTGACATTACCCAAGATTATAAAGGTATGATTAAAAGTGTAAAACCTAAAAATATGCCAACACTTACAGATACAGATGAGATTGGTGAGCTATTAAGGGATATGAATTCATACAATGGAACCCTTATAGTTAAATCAGCTTTACAGATTTTATCCTATGTATTTGTAAGACCAAGTGAACTTGCTAATTCAAAATGGGAGTATATTGATTTTGATAAATCACATTGGGTTATTCCAGCCGAACTCATGAAATTAAGGCGTGACCACCTGATACCATTCCCTAAGCAGGTGTGTGAGCTTTTAAAGGCTTTACAGCCTATTACAGGACATCATGAATACATTTTTACCAATGATAAAGATTTCGCTCGCCCTATGCATAATGAAACAGTGAATAAGACTCTACGCCGTATTGAAGATGGTAAGTACATTGGTCGTATTGTTTCTCATGGATTCAGAGCAATGGCTTCCACTATATTGAATGAATCAAGTAAATTTCGTAGTGATGTGATTGAGAAACAGCTTTCTCATCAGGAGGCTAACAAGGTACGCGGGGCTTATAACAGGGCAGAGTACCTAGAAGAGCGTACTGAAATGATGCAGTGGTATGCTGATTATTTGGATGAGTTGAGAAGTCAAAAAAACTAAAAATTCAAGCTTGGGCGAACTTTGGTTCGCCCAAAGTTAAGTGTGGGTCGCGCTTCGCTCCGTAGTGGTATACCTACGGTATACTGTCGTTTGCCTTTGGCATCCTATACGAAGTATAGGCACACTAAAGTAGGCTCCAAGCATTCGCCGACTTATCACTACTATGACTCACACGTTTTTTTTGCGTATGGGCATCATTTTGATGCCTAAAAGTACCAGACCAAAGAAAATTTAAGATATACCATTAAATAATGTGTGTTTTAGAATAGCTCTTATAACTCAGAAAAACTCACTCTTTACTTCGTATAAATTCTCCAACAACTGACCAGCTAATAGCTTTTGAGTAAAAAGGCACAAGCAAACAAAAAATAGGTGCTAATATGGGTGCCCAAGAAGGAAGTCTAATATCAATATTCAGAAGAAAAATACATATAATATATAAAATAAGTGTACTTTTAATTAGAGCAGTTACTTCATGTTG
>CAYMPX010000417.1:0-1979 GCA_964392135.1 uncultured Methylomarinum sp. | reverse complement strand
CCCTAAAACATAAAAACCAAAAATATATTCATTTTTCATTACTAAAATGTTCTAAATCAAGCTGTCGAGGTGAAATGCGTTGGTCTGCCGATGATATTTCTACCAGTATTGAGCGTTTGATTTGTCATTTATGTGGTCATACTGTTTCAGGTGATGAAGTTGCTCTAACTCGTCAATCAATGGCTGATAGACCACCTGATATTTTGTTTACAACAACAGAAATGTTGAATCAGCAAATGGGAAATAAGAAACGACAACATTTATTTGGTGTAGGAACTAAACATCGTATTCCGTTAGTTTTACTTGATGAAGTCCATACTTATGAAGGCTCGCAAGGTGCTCATACGGCTTTGTTACTAAGGCGTTGGATGAAGTTGTCAAAAAATAGACCTCATTTTGTTGGCTTATCTGCGACGTTAGCAGATGCAGAAACTTTTTTTGCGAATTTAACAGGAACAAATTCAACATATGTACGATTAATAAAACCATCTGAAGATGAAATGGTAGAGGAAGGGGCTGAGTATTTACTCGCTTTACGTGGCGATCCTGTTTCACAAACAGCTTTGTTATCGACAACCATTCAGGCAACGATGTTAACTCGTCGTATTTTGGATGATTCAGCTAATAAAATTTCAAAAGGTACTTGGGGAAATAAAACCTTTGTTTTCACAGATGACCTTGATGTAAATAATCGCCTATTTTCTGGGTTAGCTGATGCAGAAGGATGGCAATTAAGAAACTATAAATTAATAGAAAAACCTGAAGGACCCTTAGCCCAGTTGCGTAATCAAGCTATTTCTGGAATAGATAACAGTACTTTATTGAATTATGGACAAGACTGGAGTGTTGCAAAAGAAATTGGTTTTGCACTTGATAATGATGACCGAGCTATTGTTAGACGGACATCAAGTCAGGATGCAGGATATGATCATAATGCAGAAATTATTGTCACCACATCTACCTTAGAAGTTGGTTTTAATGATGCTGAAGTTGGAGCCGTCATCCAACATAAAGCGCCTAGAGGCGTGGCATCTTATCTTCAACGTAAAGGACGTGCTGGTAGGCAACGAGTGATGAGGCCCTTAATGATTGTTGTATTATCCGAATTTGGGAGAGACCGAGTTGCTTATCAGCAATATGAAAATTTAATTGACCCCGAAGTTAAATTACTCAATTTACCTATTGATAATAACCATATCCAAAAAATGCAGGCAAGTTTAGCTGTACTGGATTGGTTAAGTTTAAAACTGGGTAACAGTCATTTATGGTATTCACTTAACAAACCTAAAAGTAATACTACTGAATTAGCTCGATTATTACCTTTAATAAATGATCTTTTGGAGTCTAAGGATAAGCAAGATGAATTAGCGGACTATTTAAGATCTGCATTAATGTTAGAAGCAAATGAAATCTCATTGAATAAGATTTTATGGCAATCACCAAGATCTATTTTCATGGAGTTTTTACCTACACTTAGAAGACGAGTACTCCATCATTGGGCTATATGGTCTAATGAAAGTAATGCTGCTGTTAAATGGGCTGACGTGCGACCAAAATGGGGCTCTCCAGTTCCTGAATTTATACCTGATAGTTCATTTAGTGATCTTAATGCTCCTGAAGTAGATGTTAAGTTAATACGCGGAAGTGAGGTAAGTTCGGAAGGAATGCGATTTTTCCAAAGCTTAAAAGAATTTGCACCAGGGAGAATCTCTAAACGTTTTTCTGTTGGAACAGCAATTGGATCTGATTGGCTTGTGCCTTTAGGTTTTAGACCAACGAGTGAAATGGAAGGCACTTTTATTGACTTTAATATTGATGAAGCTTTTGGCCCCTCAAAATCATTAATTGCCTGTGTTCCGTCTCTAGATACGCAAAATACAATTGATGTTTATCAACCTCTACAAATATTGACTTCTTCATTATTCAATGAACAACAATTATCTGAAACAAGTAATGCATTTTTGCGTTGGCAGTCTGTT
>CAYMPX010000416.1:0-2012 GCA_964392135.1 uncultured Methylomarinum sp. | reverse complement strand
GTAACATTTGCCATTTATGCTGTGGGCAGTATTAGTGGGGCTCATATTAATCCGGCTGTGACTTTAAGTTTGGCTTTTGTAGGTGAATTTCCTTGGGATAAAGTACTGGGTTATATCCTTTCGCAAATTGCAGGCGCTTTTACCGGAGGTGTTTTGGTATGGATATTTTACATGCCTCATTGGTCAAAAACCAAAGATCAAGGGGCTAAATTGGCCGTTTTTTGTACCGGTCCTGCTATCCGTTCGCTTCTCAATAATTTCATAAACGAAATGGTGGCTACGGCCATTTTAATATTTGCCTTATTATTTATTGGTGCCAATAATTTTACCGAAGGGCTAAATCCTTTGGTTGTGGGTGCACTTATTATGGCCATTGGTTTTTCATTAGGAGGTACCACAGGATTTGCCATTAATCCTGCGCGCGATTTAGGTCCGCGTCTCGCCCATTTTTTAATGCCTATAAAGGGTAAAGGCACATCAGATTGGGGCTATGCTTTAATCCCTATTTTAGGGCCCATTTTAGGCGGACTCATAGGTGCATCAGCTTATCAAATGCTCTATAAAAATATATTTTCAACTATTAATTGCATAGTTATTGGTTTAGGCATTTTAATATTGCTGACAGCCGTTTATAAAAACATCACATCAGAATCTTAAATATTATGTCTCAAAAATACATCATCGCTTTAGACCAAGGCACAACCAGTTCACGTTCGGTTTTATTTAATCATAAAGGTCAGATTGTAGCCATCGAACAACAAGAATTCGAACAGATTTTTCCAAAATCGGGATGGGTAGAACACCGCCCTGAGGACATTTTAAATTCACAGTTAGAAACTTTGGCTAGACTCATAAAAAACAATTCTATTACGCCAAATGACATTGCGGGTATTGGTATTACCAATCAGCGTGAAACAGCTATCGTTTGGGATAAAAATACGGGCAAACCCATTTACAATGCCCTTGTTTGGCAAGACAAACGGACAGCGCCTATTTGTGCCGATTTAAAAGCACAAAATATGGAAAGCTACGTCAGAAAAAATACGGGTTTGGTTATAGATTCTTACTTTTCGGGCACTAAAATAAAATGGTTGTTGGATAATGTGACCGGCGCCAGAGAAAAAGCTGCAAATGGCGATTTACTTTTTGGCACGGTTGATAGCTGGCTTATCTGGAACTTGACTAAAGGTAAAGTTCACGCTACCGATTACTCTAATGCTTCTAGAACGATGATTTATAACATAAAATCATTGGAATGGGACGATACAATGTGTAAAGCTCTTAACGTTCCTAAAAACATGCTCCCAGAAGTCAATCCATCAAGTGGGATTTTTGGCTATTATAATCTAGACGGTGTTGACATTCCAATCGCGGGTGTGGCGGGTGATCAACAAGCCGCTCTTTTTGGACAGTCTTGTTTTGAAAAAGGTCAGGCTAAAAACACTTATGGCACAGGTTGCTTTATGCTAATGAACACCGGTGAAAATCTGCAATATTCTAAAAAAGGTCTGCTTACTACCATTGCTTGGGGACTTGACGGCAAGGTAACTTATGCGCTAGAAGGGAGTGTATTTATTGCTGGGGCTGCCATACAATGGCTCCGTGATGGTTTAAAAATTATTAAAGATGCTCCTGAGTCTGAACTCATAGCTCAAGAAGTTGAAGGCGAAACACCTGTGTATGTGGTGCCGGCTTTTGTAGGGCTTGGCGCCCCTTATTGGGATATGTATGCCCGTGGTGCCATTTTTGGGCTCAATCGCGATACAGGTCAGGCGCATATTGTACGTGCTACTTTAGAATCTTTAGCCTATCAAACCAAAGATATTTTAAATGCTATGCAAGAAGATTCGGGTATCACCTTATCGGCTTTAAAAGTAGACGGCGGGGCTTGTGCCAATAATTTACTAATGAAGTTTCAATCTGATATTTTAAATACTGTTGTAGAACGTCCTGAGGTCATAGAATCTACCGCTCTTGGTGCTGCTTATTTGGCAGGTATTGGCGTGGGTATT
>CAYMPX010000415.1:0-2017 GCA_964392135.1 uncultured Methylomarinum sp. | reverse complement strand
AGCTTGATACGCACATTGCTGCTATTGCTTTTGAGTCACAGCAACCCATGGTGATCACTGATGCTACCAGTGTCATATTACGAATTAATAAAGCGTTTACTGAAACCACGGGTTACTCTGAAGACGAGGCTATAGGACAGAAAATCAGTATTCTTAAATCCGGGCGACATGATGCGGCTTTTTATGCCGCAATGTGGGATAAACTTTTAACTGAGGGTCGTTGGCAGGGAGAAGTCTGGGATCGCCGTAAGAATGGTGAAATTTACCCAAAATGGTTATTTATTACTGCGGTAAAACAAGATACGGGTATCGTCACTCATTATGTTGCAACACATACTGATATTACTGAGCGTAAGGAAGCTGAGGAGAAAATCAAGCAATTGGCTTTTTATGATCCATTAACTCAGCTGCCTAATCGAAGATTGTTGCAGGAACGTCTAAAACACAGTATTGATGTAGAGCAACGTGATGGCGGACAAATGGGTTTGCTGATGCTGGATTTGGACCGCTTTAAAGCGGTAAATGATAGCCTGGGACATATTGCGGGCGATGAACTATTGCAACAGGTTGCTCAGCGTATTACGGCAAGGGTACGTGATGTTGATATGGTCGCTCGTTTGGGAGGGGATGAATTTATTGTATTGTTGGAAAATGTTGCTCAGTCGAAAGATGCGGCACGCGTTGCAGAAAAAATTATTACTGATTTAACTGAACCCTTTAATTTAAATCAGAATGACTATGTTCAGATTGGTGCTAGTATAGGTATTAGTTTATACCCTCAGCACGGAAATACGCCTGAGGAACTGATGGATCATGCTGATGCCGCACTTTATCAGGCTAAAGATGCGGGACGCGGCTGTTTTGCTTATTTTTCCGAAGAACTGACGCTTGCTGTTCAAGAACGCATAGCCATAGAAACTCGGCTACGAAGAGCCATTGAGTTACAAGAGTTTCGTGTTTTTTTTCAGCCACAAGTCGATATTGCTACAGGTAACATCATCGGTGCAGAGGCGTTGGTTCGCTGGCAAGACCCTAAAGAAGGACTGATTTCCCCCCAGCGTTTTATTCCCATCGCTGAAGAAACCGGTCTGATTGTCGATATTGGTGCCTGGGTGTTACGCGAAACTTGCCGGCAAGGTCGACAATGGCTGGATGAGGGGTTCGCACCATTAACATTAGCTGTTAATGTTTCTGCTCATCAATTCCATCGTAGTGATTTTAGTACTTTGGTAACGAGGGTGTTAGCGGAAACAGGTTTCCCTCCTGAGCAACTGGAATTAGAAATAACAGAAAGTAGCTTAATGGATAATAAAATTAAAGATAGTGCAACCGCTATTCTTAATAATCTTCGCAAACAAGGTGTCCGTTTAGCCATTGATGATTTTGGCACTGGATATTCTTCCCTGGCTTACCTTAAACACTTTCCATTGGATGTATTGAAAATTGACAAGAGCTTTATCGATGATATTCCTTTTCAGCAAGATGATATGGAAATTGCCGCAACCATTATTGCCATGGGTCATATTCTGGGTTTTAAAATTTTAGCAGAAGGCGTGGAAACACCTGAACAACTGGATTTCTTGCAGGAAAAAGGCTGTGATAGTTATCAGGGGTATATCAGGAGCAAACCACTGGTGGCACATGCCTTTTCTGAGTTATTTCTCAATCAACAAGAGAGCGGGTAATGAATCATTCACAACATTTATTTTTGCTAGTGGATTAAGTATGTGATTTAGCATGAGAACAACTTTTGTTAGGATATTTTTGTACTACTTACACCTTAACTACTCGGTTTATCAAATGAGCCACAAGACCCCGTCTCTTCAGATGAGGATGTAGTGGCTCTCTGGCGATAGCCAGTTAAGAGAATAGTGTTGTATTAAGTTAATCATAGTGTTAATGTCACTCCATAAGTAAAGGTTTTAAAATCTGTTTCTGCGAAAACCAAGCGATAGCAGTAAGACCTTGAAAATAATAGTAGTAAAATCAACCGTAGGGCATACGGGGCTAGTCTGTG
>CAYMPX010000414.1:0-2024 GCA_964392135.1 uncultured Methylomarinum sp. | reverse complement strand
TACCGAGTTCGTTAGCACGTTTGGTGACTGCTGTGATAAAGGCATTTCGGGCTAGGGGAGCATATTTTTTTATGTTGGCGGTGTTCATATAAACGATTACTTATCCATGGGATTAATTATCGATAAACCTGAAATCCAGTCAAAATCTTTGGTATTTCGAGTCGCCAAAGGCACATCATAATCCAAGGCTACGGCTGCAATCAAAGCATCTCCTAGCGACATTTTTTTTAACTGACGCAGTGTAATAGCGTGCTCACATTGTTTGGTAGTCAATTTTATTTCATGCATCGCTGATAGAACGGCTGCAATAGCTTGAGCTTGTTGTAATGAAAGATTCCAATATCCTAACACCTCAACTTTACTAATGATGGAATATGCAGGCTGAATGCCTAATAGCCATTGCCTTAATGTTTCGTGTTCTTTTTGAACTGAATAAATCAGTATATTGCTGTCTAATAGAATCATTCTTCCCTCCCTGGTAAGGGTCTATCTTTGCGTATTTCGCTTTGCCAGACAGCGGGTTCTTTAATGTCGGCAAAGGCATTGCTACGCACTGCAATATTGAGTGCTTCACGTAAGGTTTGCTGTTGTGTCGCCTGGTTTTCGAAGATATGGCACTCTTTTTCTGGTAATAACTCCAAAAAATTAATCACTCGGTCATAAATTTTATCGGATAATTCTAGTTGAATCGTTTTCATCATATTGCCTATTGAATAATTTATCCCATCAGTTGCATTTAATGTTTCAAATTTTATTTTTTAACGCGGTTTAAGTCATTCTTTGCATGCCTTCAAAATTTTGCTGTTCAATTTTTTCACATTCTGCAGCAATAATCACTAGTATTTTATGTAACTCTGCCCATTCTCGTTGCTGCCGATTAGGGTAGGTCCAAAGATCAAGATAGTATGTAAATGAATTTCCTGATAAATAACAAAGCCATTCTATCGCAGTGACAATGTCTGTTTGTAAACGAGGCCAAGCTCGTAGTGTCCATACACAATACCGTTCATTTGCCCACAACCAACTTTGTGCTAAAACTAACAATTTGTCTTTAATTGCAAGCTCTAAACTATAAGTAAGGTGTTTTGTGAGAACATTAACTATTTTATCCTGACCTTATCGCCTGATTTAACTACTACTAAAAGCTTTTCTCGCAACTGATTAAGATAATCATCAACCTGCTTTTCAGTTTCAATAAAAGTATTCCCAGATAATGCAATAATTTCAGCTGGATTAATGGTAACCGTCCTTTTTGGTTTTCGCGTAACTGGAACTGATTTAGCTACTTTTTGTTCATCTGTACTTTGTGCTTTTTTTGCTTCAGCTTCTTTTCGTCTTTGTTCGTTTTCTGCTTTTAACTGTTCAGCATCAATATGGGCATTAATTAACTTATCAGCATCCTCTTCATACGCCTCTGCATCGGCTTGTTCACTGATGATTTGTGGAATTGAGTGAGTGCTATCAATCTGTTGCTTACATTTTTGTAGTGGTAGCAATGCTTTATTCTTTAAATCACTGGGTGCAGCACATTCTGTTAAGGCTGTTGTTATCCGTACAATTCTAAGTTCAACTCTGTCTATCGCATGAATGCGCTTTTTATTGACTAATTGGTCGTTAATCTTTTGAACGGTTTCAATTAATGGCTTGATATGGCGTAATTGTCCATACGGTTCTGCCATTGCATAGATACCTTCTAATGCTTGAAGTGCTTTTAATGCTTCTTCATTTTTTTCAAGTGCCGGACGGTTAGCCTGGTGATTATTAAGCGCTTCTGCTAATGATTGCCATGTTTGGAATTGGCTGTTATAGAATTCGTCCAGGTCTTCAAAGTCTTCTGCGAAGTCCTCTAACGCAGCAGCATCTTCTATCATGCGTTTAATTAGCTCAAAGCTATTTCTTTGATCCAGTATTCCGGCTAATAAAGCTAAACCTGATTCTATTTTTTCTTTACTTGGAAAGCGCCCTGTTTGAGATTTAATGGCAAAGGATTTAAGTTCGTCTTGCCACAGAATTAATTCCTGTTG
>CAYMPX010000413.1:0-2029 GCA_964392135.1 uncultured Methylomarinum sp. | reverse complement strand
CGTTGTATTAGGCTGCTCTGCAATGCTTATTGCGGCTTCCAAAGCACTATCTCCACCGCCTACAACTAAAACGTGTTGACCGAGATATTGTTCTGGATCAATCAACCAATATACCACTTTATTTTTTTCTTCGCCACTTACACCTAACTTACGTGGTGTACCTCGTCGCCCTATTGCTAATAAAATTGATTGTGTTAAAAACACATTTTTATTAGTGATAACTTTATAGCCATGGCTATCAACTATTATTTCCTCTACCCGCTCGTGGAAATTGATTATCAGCCCAGTTTTCTCTACTACCAATTGCCACAGCTCAAGTAATTTTTCTTTTGTAGTCTCTTTAAAATTTACTTTTCCATACATGGGTAAATCTACTGGTGCTGTCATCACAACTTTACCACGAGGAAAATGAGCAACTGTTCCACCCAATGAATCCTGTTCAAGAGTCACAAAAGGTAAACCATGATCCATCGCAGTCAATGAAGCTGAAATTCCAGCAGGTCCAGCACCAACAATAACGACACCTACATAGCCTTCTTTTGGTTTATATTTAGTTTTAAGTATAGACAGCATGGCTTGTTTTCCCTGCTCTACCGCATTTCTAATTAACCCCATACCACCTAACTCGCCGGCAATAAATATATTACTAACATTTGTTTCAAAATTAGGCTGGACATAAGGAATATCTATACCCCGTTTTTCAGTCCCAAACACAAGGGTAATAGCTTCGACAGGACAAGCAGTTTTACAGGCACCATGACCAATACAATGAGTAGGATTAATTAACTCCGCTTTGCCATGAATCAATCCAAGAACACTATTTTTACTCTCAGGACAAGCACTCACACACGTACCACAACCGATACACTGAGAAGAGTTAATAACAGGATGTAACGATGCAGGCTCGCTCATTCCTGACGAAATAGCCTCCTTTTTAATACCACTATTTTTAACTGTTTTGGTATTGAAATAATGATAATACACTCGCCAAACAATCATCATTGGAAGGAAATATATCACCCATTGAAATTGACTAGACATATAAAAATATCACCCTGAAACAACTATTACAAAAAATTTTTCACTTACAATCAACAATATACGCTACCACTTACAAATAATTAGTAGAAAGTTTTCACATAAATATGTGAGCCATATCATATAAATAGAACTAAATAACTACAGCAACAACAATAACCATTGACGTGGTAAATTATACCACCTATTATTATAATTGTGTTTAATTATTCTCTTATTTCCTTATTGGGTAATTCTGTTTTATGGAACAAGTTTTAAATCAAGTCACTAACATTGCTCAAAGATATTTACCAGCCGTAAGTAGGCTACCTATTGGGCTGTTTTCAGTGCTCATTATTTGCGCACTGGTATTTGGCTGGCAAGCACATTTAGAAAATTACATTACTGCAGAATCAGGTATCGGTTATTTTCTAGGCATTATTGGAGGCTCAATGATGTTAGTGATGCTGCTGTACAGCTTAAGAAAGCGCGTACATTTTATGCGTAATTGGTTTGCCACTAAATATTGGTTTCGTATGCATATGATGTTTGGGGTTTTAGGCCCTACAATCATTCTTTATCATTGTGCCTTTAGGCTTGGTTCTACTAATAGTAACGTTGCCTTATTTTGTATGTTAGTGGTTTCAGCTAGTGGCTTAATTGGTCGCTACATTTATCGTCAAATTCACTATGGTTTATACGGTAGTAAAACAACTGCGGCACAACTTAAAACAGATTTCATTCATTCACATCAGGAAATGGAATCACTTTTTAGCCTTCAACCAGAATTAGAAAAAAAATTATTTGTTATTGATATTACTGAGCTAGAAAAGAAACAAAATATTGTTGTGCAATTTTTTCAGCTACTTACTTTCTCAATCACTGGACGTATCGCTTTCTATTCAGCATCTAGGACACTATCAAAGACAAGAAATTTACTAAAAACACAACAACAATGGGATAACAAAACCAGTAGAAAATTTCACAAAAATGCAAAAAACGCTCTAGCAAT
>CAYMPX010000412.1:0-2030 GCA_964392135.1 uncultured Methylomarinum sp. | reverse complement strand
TGAAGCAGAAAATAGAGATGCAGAACAGACGTTAATTCTAGATGTTGTTGAGCGGTATTTTACCGTGCTGGAAGCTGGGGATGAGCATTTTTTGATTCAGCAAGAAAAACAGGCAACTGGAAAACAGTTGCATCAATTAAAAATGCAATATAAAAAACAAATCATAAAAATTACCGATGTATTAGAAGTCGAAGCCAAACTGAATAGCCTGGAAGCGGATGAGATAGAGGCTGAAACCCTCCACATCATAGCTAAAGAAAGTTTGACCGAGCTGACCGGTAAAAAAGTTGAAATACTGGATAAATTAAAAGACGATATTAAATTTACCCCTATCTCTGGCACTATGACACAATGGATAGGACAGGCAAAAAAATTAAACCCTGCTTTGCAAGCCAAACAAAAAACTATTGCGGCGGCATCCAGTGATGTTGCTCAACAAAAAGCCAGACATTTACCGGTTGTTGACTTGCAGTTAAACTATTTTTATAACAACACGGGATTTCAGTCGGCTCTGATCCCTGAATCTGGAACGCAAGTAGTGGCGCTTAATATGAGTATGCCTATATTTAGTGGTGGCGTGACCACGCGCAGAGCAGATGAAGCGGCTCAGAAGTTAGCGATTGCAAAACAGGAAAATATTGCAAAATTAAGAGAAGTAATCAAACTTACCCGCGATTCTTTTTTAAGTACCAATGCCAGTTTAAGACGGATTAAGGCGGCACAAAAAGCGCTTGAGTCATCAACAAAGTCTAAGGATGCCATGGAAAAAGGCTTCAAATATGGCGTACAAACCATTAGTGATGTATTGCTCTCTCAATCGCGAGAGTTCAGGTCAAAAAAGGAATTATTACAGGCTAAATATAGTTATATTAAAAGCCGAATTCGCTTTATGCGAGCAACCGGTATGATTGATGGTGATAGCTTGCAAGATATTAACAATTGGCTGGTATCTTCTTCGCAGGAAGTTCAGCCTGTTGTTGATAAAGTACTTTAATCTAAAATAGAGTAAATGAGACCTAATCTAAGCATTTCTCTCGTTGTTTATCAATCAGACCTCAAACTATTACAAGCAACATTAACCAGCCTGGGTCAGGCTGTGCTTTATGCGCAGCAAGAAAATCAATTGGCTGATTGCTTTCTTACCCTCGTTGATAATGATGTAGACACGCATAATAACCCTGACCTCAGAAAAATTATTCAGCAAAACTGGGATGGAGAATTTGAACTATTTAAACCAGAACAGAATTTGGGTTATGGTTTAGGGCATAATTTAGCCATACAAAATCAATGTGAATCATTGCATTTGGTGATTAACCCCGATGTCACCGTGGATAAGCGAGCGATAATTAATGCGATTGATTATCTGCAAAATAATTCGGACGTTGGCTTGCTAACGCCTTGCAGTCACCAGTCGAATGGTAAAAAAGAATATTTATGTAAATCGTATCCCACTGTATTTGTGTTGCTACTGAGAGGTTTTGCCCCTGAAATCATTAAATCACTCTTTCACAAACAATTATCAACCTATGAATTAAGAGCATTACCCGAAAAAACAAATAAGGATATAGCGTTAACAGGCGGCTGTTTCATGTTTTTCCGGGGGGCTGCTTTAGAAGGTGTGGAAGGTTTTAGCTCGCAATTCTTCCTCTATTTTGAAGATTTTGATTTATCTTTAAGGCTTAAACAGTCCTGGAAAATTGTATATGCCCCTCATGTTAAAATCATTCATCACGGGGGATATGCGGCTAAGAAAGGTCTCAAGCATGTTACGTTTTTTTTACATTCCGCCTGGGTATTTTTTAATCGGCATGGCTGGAAGTTATTTTAATAGAATATTAATTGAATATCGAATCAACTACCACTACTCAGCCAAGGTGTGATACGGTACATCAGTGCTTTGTCAGAGCCTGTCAAATCTCTGCCAACGGCATTCGAATTTGGCGTTAGGCGAATAAATAGGAAACAGAAATGCATATAGACACATTAGGAAACTGGCAACACAGCCATGATTTTTCCGTAAAAAACGAAAA
>CAYMPX010000411.1:0-2038 GCA_964392135.1 uncultured Methylomarinum sp. | reverse complement strand
CTGGTTAGCTCATATTCCGACTCTGGTTCAGAGGTACCTAATGGTTCATCGTTCGATGTGTTTTCACCATCCCCTGTAAGCTCAGTAATAAAGTCATCACACTCCTCATCAATAATAATAATATCTGGCTTAGTATTGAGTATTTTCTCGGGCGGTCCATCAAAATCTTCATCGGCAAAAAGCTCGGTGGCTTTTTTAAAGTCTAAAATGGTAAACCAGAGTTTGTTATATTTTTCATCAATACGGGTGCCGCGACCAATAATTTGTTTAAATTTGGTCATGGATTGAATATTTTGATCCAGTACGATGAGTTTGCAGGTTTTTGCATCTACACCTGTACTCATTAACTCTGATGTTGTGGCAATAACAGGGTAGGCTTTCTTTGGATTAATAAAGTGATCTAGCTGAGCTTTACCAATTTCATCATCGCCTGTAATTTTCATAACATATTTATCATTTTTAGCGACTTGTTCTGGATTTAAATTGATTAATGCGCGACGCATACGTTCGGCATGATCTATATCGTTACAGAAGACTATGGTTTTTGCCATTGGGTCTGTACGCTTTAAATAACTGGTAATGGTTTGTGCCACTAATTCGGTACGTTCATCTATTACTAAAGTGCGATCAAAATCTTTTTGGTTAAAAATGCGGTCATCAATGAGCTTGCCATTTTTATCGACCTGTCCTTTAGTAGGTCGCCAGCCTTGCAGGTCAATATCTATATCAACACGTACAACTTTGTAAGGGGCTAGGAAACCGTCTTCAATACCCTGTTTTAAGGTATAAGTAAAAACAGGCTCACCGAAGTAATCAATATTTGAAACGTCTTCCGTTTCTTTAGGTGTTGCAGTCAATCCAATTTGGGTGGCTGAACCAAAATATTCAAGAATCTCACGCCATGCACTGTCTTCCGCAGCACTTCCTCTATGGCACTCGTCTATAATAATTAAATCAAAGAAGTCTTTATCAACTTGTTTATAGGCTTTTTGACTTTCTTCGGGTCCTGTTAATGCTTGATATAAGGCAAGGTGAATTTCAAAAGCAGGGTCAACTGTCCTACCCGTCACTTTGGTCATGGCTTGACCAAAGGGTTGAAAGTCATTAATACGGGTTTGATCAACCAGAATATTTCTATCTGCTAAGAATAAAATACGTTTTTTCTGACGCGCTTTCCATAACCGCCAGATGATTTGAAAAGCGGTGTAGGTTTTACCCGTGCCTGTTGCCATCACCAGTAATATGCGGTTTTTACCTTCCGAAACCGCTTCAATCGTTTTATTAATGGCTTGCAATTGATAATAACGTGGTGTCTTACCACTGCCATCATCATGGTAATTTTGGGTGATTAGCGGTAATTGTGCCGCTGTGAAACCTCGAAATTTACAATACTTTTGCCAGAGCTGTTCAGGTGAGGGGAAGTCTGATAATTGAATCTGTGATTCAAGCATTGCTGGATTGGTTTTATCATGAAAGATAAAACCATCACCATTTGATGCGAATATAAAAGGCACTTCTAGTAAGCGGGCATAATCTAGCCCTTGCTGCATGCCTTTACCCACTTCATGTTTATTGGCTTTGGCTTCTATAACCACGAGAGGAAGGTTGGGTTTGTGGTAGAGGACAATGTCAGCCGACTTAACTGTTTTTCGGATACCTAATTGCCCACGTACAATCACTTTACCATCACGTAACTTAACTTCTTGACGAATTTGAGTCATCAAATCCCAGCCTGCTTGTTGTATAGCTGGCATGATGTATTTTGTGATTATGTCTGTTTCGCTGAGTGATTTTTTGTCCATTATGTATTCCTTTACTCAATGAGGTTTACTTTAAAGTAATTTATCAGAAGCTATTTCCTTACTTTATAGCAGATATTTCACAAAATATACATAAAAGCCCAGGAATAATGGTCAATGAACAATCTAATAGCTTTGAAAAATAAATGATAATGTATTCATTAGAACTTAAATCTGACGGGTACTGATTCAGCACAATGTAAACTAAACATAAATACTCTCTAATTTTCACTTGAAGA
>CAYMPX010000410.1:0-2039 GCA_964392135.1 uncultured Methylomarinum sp. | reverse complement strand
CAATCAACATGAATGCAAATGTCGCTAAAAAATATATCATTTTCTTACCTTAATCTTGCTACAAAAGATGAGGATGCTTTCTCAACAAAACCCTCTTTTGTTTTTATAATAAATAAAGCCGCTATGTTCTCTTTTTCGGCCAATTGATAGCCTTGCTCTGAACCTAATACCATCAATGCCGTGGCAAGTGCATCTGCTTTCATTGTAGTATCGCTTAATATAGTAATTGATGCCAGTTTATGTGTAATAGGTCGTCCTGAGCGTGGATCAATAGTATGTGAAAAGCGTACCCCATCCACTTCAAAAAAGTTTCTGTAATCACCCGATGTGGCTAATGATATATCCGTCAGTGGCAATACTTTTTGTATCATCCGCTGTTCAGCAGTGGGCTTTTCTATCGCAATTCGCCAGGGTTGCTTATGGCTATTATGCCCTTTTAATCGCAGTTCTCCACCAATCTCAACCATATAATTTGAAATACCATTTTCCTCTAATAACAAGCCTACCCGGTCTACCGCATAACCTTTCGCAATAGCGGATAAATCTAAATATAACAGCGAATTTTGTTTTTTGATTTGCTGTGTCTCATCATTAAACAATAAATACTTAAAACCTGTATTTGCTAATTGCTGCTGTATTTTTTCATCAGCCGGCACAATAAAAGACATATCATCAGGACCAAAACCCCATAAGTTGACTAACGGCCCCACAGTTATATCAAATGCACCATCAGACAATTTAGAAATCGCGTTTGCTTGTTTAAGCACCTCATACAACGCATCTGAAACAGCTAGCCATTCTGTAGAGTGATTCCGGTTAATTTTAGAGAGTTCTGAATCCTGCTGGTAAGTAGACATCTGTCCATTTAACCGGTCAAGCAGGTGTTTAATTTGAATTTTTACTTTATCACTATTCAATGAACCCGGTAAAGAAGACACTTTAACAGTAAAGCTAGTTCCCATAATTGCATCAGAATAATGCAAAGGATATTGCGGTTTTGCAGCTTGTTGCTGACAAGCTGACAATAAAAAAACGAGGAGCAGTAACACTGATCCTCGTTTCAGGTTTTCAATATTCATAATTAGCTTATATTTTCTTAATTTATAGATCAAACAAAACAGTATATTTTGTCTTGGAAGTGTGGCTAAAGCCTCATTTCCAACAATCAATCAATAAATCAAATGAATAAAAAAAGCCACATTTACCAAAGGTAAATGTGGCTTTTGCTATTTAACCACCAAAGTCATCCAGCATGATGTTTTCTGGCTCTACGCCATTTTCTAACAACATGTTAATCACTGATGAGTTCATGATAGGAGGTCCACACAAGTAGTACTCACAATCTTCAGGGGCTGGGTGGTTTTTAATGTATTCTTCAAACAATACATTATGAATAAAACCGGTATACCCCTCCCACTCATCTTCAGGTAAGGCATCAGATAATGCGGTATGCCATTCGAAGTTGTCATTCTCTTTCGCTAGCATATCAAAATCTTCAACATAGAACATTTCACGTTTACTACGTGCGCCATACCAAAACGACATTTTACGCGTAGACTTTAATCGTCTAAGTTGATCGAAGATATGCGAACGCATAGGTGCCATACCTGCACCACCACCAACAAAGATCATTTCTGCATCGGTGTCTCTAGCAAAGAATTCGCCATAAGGTCCTGACACTATCGCTTTATCGCCGGGTTTCAGGTTAAAAATATACGATGACATAATACCCGGTGGTACTGAATCAGGTGCACCAGGAGGTGGCGAAGCAATCCGTACATTTAGCATAATTTCTTTTTCTTCTGGATAAGAAGCCATAGAATATGCACGTAATGTAGACTCTTTTACATTAGACACATAACGCCAAAGATTGAATTTATCCCAATCTTCCCGGTATTCTTCTTCAATATCCATATCAGCATATTTAGAAACATGCGCTGGACATTCAATTTGAATATAGCCACCCGCCTGGTAATTGATTTCTTCACCATCTGGTAATTCCAATACCAATTCTTTAATAAAGGTCGCTACGTTATGGT
>CAYMPX010000409.1:0-2044 GCA_964392135.1 uncultured Methylomarinum sp. | reverse complement strand
AATCCCACGGTTTTTTTTGGCTATGAATAAAGGACTCTAGTTCCTTGGTTAAGTCAATAATATACTGCTGGTCTAATATAAAGTCCAAGTGATCGGAGCCCGCATTGCTGGCTACAAAACATAATTCATTAAGCGAAATAAAAGAGGTTATTTTTCGCGGCTGAATCATTAATGGAGCAATAGCCATTAATTGATTTGTATCCAGGTTTCTAACAGTAATTAGCCAAAGTTTCTGTGTGCTGTGCAGGTGTTGATACCACGTTGATACCCATTCCCATGTAAGAAAAATATTTTGTACATTGCTACGCGCTAATAAATGATTCCACTCAGGTTCTAAAGTGAGAAAATCTGCTTTTTGCGTTAGTAATGTCGTTTTGAATGATGCCATAGGTGTTCGTCTTTTTATTGACCAAAAATGGATAGCTCAACACGTCTATTTTGAGATCGCCCTTCTACTGAGGTGTTTGGTTTGACAGGTTTTGATGCACTATATGAATGTGTCTTTATACGCGCGTGCGCAAGACCATGCTGAGTAAAATAATATTTAACTGCAGTCGCACGTCTTTTTGATAAGCCAATATTATAAGCGAAGGTAGCAATATTATCGGTATGGGCGTTAATTTGTAGGGATAAATTAGGTTTTTTTTTCATGATACGTATAATTTTGTTCATACTGGCAAAATTATGCGGCTTAATAATACTTTTATTCGTATCAAACAGAATCGGTTCGATATGCCAGCAACCGAGCTTATCGATATGGGCAGAAAAAGGGGTTTTCGAGCAGTGATCGTGCAAATTATAGATGCCATCCCTGTCATCATCCAGCGGGCAGCCTAATGCATTGACTGACGCATTGACTGACGCATTGGTTGGCGTTTCAGGGCATTGATCAGGTAAGTTATTAACAACACCATCACAATCACCATCCCAAGGTGAACCAAAATCATTTGAAATGGTATTAAGGTAGGTTTGCAGATCATGGTCTTCCTGTAATGTATCTGCTTTTACCATAAAACCACAACATGAACTTGCGCTGAGTTTCTTTAGGTTTTGGTAACCATTATAGTCATTGACATTCCCTACCCAGATAGGATATACACAGGCTTGGCTGCCATATTGTCGTTTTAATTTACGCACTGCTTGAACAGTCGTTTTGAGGGTGAAATTACCATCGCTGAGTAATATAATCGCTGTGTCACCCTCAGATTGAGTAAGATCCTCAGCAGCGGCTTGTAGTGCTATATGTGCGGGTGTTCCGCCACTTGCGCAGGTGAGTTGGTTTATTGCAGAATCAAAGGTTTTAATCGAGTGCGCTTGCATTTCTTGTAAGAGTCTGGAAGGTTGCCAAGCTGAACATTTCCCGTAGCCAAATTTTCTAAGACCTGAGTTAATTATATTGTTAGGAAGTGCGGTATTAATGCGTTTTAGCAGTTGTTTTTCTAAAGAAAATTTAGAAAAAATAGTGTAGCCAGTTCCATGTTTCCCTGTACTATAGTAGCTGTCTTTAAGCGAAATTGAGCTGTCTACTATTATTAAAATATTTTTAATTGGGCTAGGCGGTTGCTGGCTGTCTTGCGTTCCTGGTATTGGGGTAGAGAGCTTGCTTTGCGTGAGCTGTTGTTGGCTGGTATCAGCCTCATAATCCTGCCTGGGAAGAGAGGATGTTGTACAGGCATTGATTGATAAGGCGAGTGCTAAGGCAATAAATTTAAACGGTTTGTTTCGTACCAGGGGCATTGTTACGTCCTAAAATTCAATTGAGTTGTATACCTTAATCGCTTCGCCAAAATGAAAAAATGCTCATTTTTACTGTACGTGTGAATATATAAGCGCTTGATTTATACGATGGTAAAAATAGTGTTATCCGTAAAATCAGAATTGACGCAAGATTAATGCCTGAAAATTTTTTTATTGTCGCATGTCTTTCTTGTTATTTAAAGCTGAAAATAGGGTTGCAATCAACGGAAATATTTTTAAAAAAAACAGGATATTCTTGACTCAATAATTAAACTTAGGGAGGATGCTCGCATTAACTGGATATGAA
>CAYMPX010000408.1:0-2073 GCA_964392135.1 uncultured Methylomarinum sp. | reverse complement strand
AGGTCAGATGTAGGTAAGGGGCGTGAGCAGGAGCGGAAGCTTTGCCCATCCTACAGAAACCCATAGTTTACTTAAATTTAAATATTAACTACACTACCGCATCATTCCTGCGTTTTCTTAGCAGGAATCCACATCTACTGAGAATAAATCCAGATAAAAGACTTCGGGAATGACGCGTGATATAGCCACCTTTGTTGTTTATTGGCAGAAGCTTATGGGTAACCAGAAAAAACTATGATTTTTAAAATGGTTGGTGTTTAACTAACAAAACAAAGTACGCCCACCATCTACTGTGAGTATTTGCCCTGTCATATAATCTGCATCTTCAATTAAAAAATGAACGGCTTTTGCTATATCATCAGGCTGTCCCGCTCGCTTTAATGCAATTCTTTGTAATATTTCCGTTTTATCCGACCCGGACAACTCATCTTCTGGCCATAAAATAGCGCCGGGGGATACCGCATTTACGCGAATATCTGGCCCTAACTCTTTGGCTAATACTTTGGTCATGCTGGCTAAACCGGCTTTAGCAATACTATACACAGGGTAGCCTTTTAAGCCGCGCTCGGCATGAATATCAATAATATTAATAATGCAGCCCTGGTGGTTTTGCAAGGCATGGGACACTGCCTGGGATAAAAAAAAGGGCGCTTTTAAATTACAGCCTAATAACTCATCCCATGTTTGTTCGGATACATCGGCGACAGCCTGTGGATAAAATGCCGAGGCATTATTAATCAATACATCCAGTGAACCCCAGGCGACCTCCGCCTCTTTTGCCAATGCAGATAACTGATTTATGTCCAATAAGTCTGCCTGCTTTATTTTTATTGAACCCGGTCTTTTTTCATTTAATTCATTAAAGAGCTGAAATGCCTGTTGCTCTGATGCTCGGTAGTGTAAAAAAATATTACAGCCTTTATCATGTAATAACCTGGCACACGCAGCGCCTATTCGTTTTGCTGCACCAGTAATTAATATATTTTTCTGCATTTTTGAATCACCTTATGAGCAAACTCTTTATTGAGGGGGCTTTTGTCCATCCTGCAGAGAATAATTTAATCCGCTACCTGTCGGACAAAAAAACGTGAAAACAATAAGCCCATTTCAAATAACAACCAGATGGGGACTGCCAATAAGGTTTGAGAAATTGCATCCGGCGGGGTTAAAAACATACCGATAATAAATGCACCCACAATTACATAAGGGCGTTTTTCTGCCAGACTTTGTGGTGATGCAAGCCCGGTCCAGACTAAAATAATAGTCACAATGGGGACTTCAAACGCCAAGCCAAAGGCAAAAAACAAGGTCAGCACAAAATCCAGATATTTGGCTATATCGGTCATGACTGCAACACCTTCGGGGGCAGCCGCTGTTAAAAATCCAAAAACCAGTGGAAAAACCACATAATAGGCAAAGGCTATGCCCAGGTAAAACAAGCCTGTACTGGCGACCAGCAAGGGTAAAACCATTTTCTTTTCATGACTATACAAACCCGGCGCGACAAAGGCCCAAAAATGAAAAAAAATCACCGGAACGGAAACAAAGATAGAAGCCACTAAAGCTAATTTAAACGGGGTTAAAAAAGGGGAGGCAACATCGGTTGCTATCATGGTGCTATTTTCTGGCATGTGCTGTAACAAAGGACCAGATAAAAAGGTATAAATTTCGTTGGCAAACGGAGCTGCACACAAAAATACCACTAAAACAAATGCAACCACACGCAATAAACGATTGCGCAGTTCAATTAGATGGCTAATAAAAGGCTGTTCATTAGCTTTAAAGGCAGGATCATTTTGAGTCATCGGTTTGTTTTACGTCTTCAGATAAGGATTTTATTGATGAAGCCGCCTTATTAACCGTATCAGATCCTTCTTTTTGCATCGCTTCTATGCCAGCCTGCTCTTTAAGTATTTGACGCATTTCTTCAGCCTGCAGCTCTTCCTTTATTTCTGCTTTCACTGAAGCCACCATATTTCGGGTTTTACCTACCCAGAATCCGGCAACGCGTGCTGCCTTAGGTAGTTTTTCAGGGCCAATAACTAATAGACTCACCAAACCAATTAAACATAG
>CAYMPX010000407.1:0-2090 GCA_964392135.1 uncultured Methylomarinum sp. | reverse complement strand
CAAGGCGTGTTTTTATTTAAATGCCAATACCACAAAAGAAATAAAGGTTATCTATTTTTAGAGTTACTGTTTAGACCTAACAGGTTTCAAAACCTGTTAGGTCTATGGTTTAAAAGTTTTGTACTTTTGCACTTAGAATCATTCTAAATAACAAACATGTTAGATATCGCTAAAATACGTGCCGATTTCCCCATATTAAACCAAACCGTTAACAACAAACCCTTGGTTTATTTAGACAATGCCGCTACCAGCCAAAAACCCCAAGTGGTGATTGATGCTGTTTCTACTTATTACAAAACCATTAATGCCAATATTCACCGTGGTGTACATATGCTAAGCCAATTGGCCACAGAGGCTTACGAGGTCTCGCGTCAAAAAATACAAGCACATTTTAATATCAAACACAGCCACGAAGTTATTTTTACGCGCGGTACCACCGAAAGTATTAATTTGGTAGCCAGCGGTTTTGCACAGCTACTCAAAAAAGGTGATGAAGTCATTATTTCGCATCTAGAGCACCATTCAAATATCGTGCCTTGGCAATTGGCCTGCGAAAAAAGTGGCGCTGTTTTAAAAGTGATTCCCATAAACGCCAAAGGCGAACTAATTATAACAGATTTTGACGCTTTGTTATCTGATAAAACAAAGCTTGTTGCTATAAATCATATTTCAAATACATTGGGTACCCTAAATCCTGTTAAAAACATTATAGACAAAGCCCATAAAGTAGGTGCAGCCGTACTAATTGACGGCGCCCAAGCCGCCCCCCATTTAAAAGTAGATGTACAAGAATTAGATTGCGATTTTTACTGTGTGTCTGCTCATAAAATGTACGGCCCTACAGGTATTGGCTTTTTATATGGCAAAGAAGCGTGGCTCAACAAACTGCCGCCTTATCATGGCGGGGGCGAAATGATTAAAACCGTGACCTTCGAAAAAACAACTTATGCCGATTTACCTCATAAATTCGAAGCTGGCACGCCCAATATTGCCGATGGTATTGCTTTCGGTACGTGCATAGATTATATAAATAGTATTGGTGTCGCAAATATGGCGCAACAAGAAAAGGGATTGTTGGTTTATGCCACCGAAAAACTATTGGCCATAAAAGGTTTATCAATTTACGGTACAGCCGCCAAAAAAACCAGTGTCATTTCGTTTAATTTAGAAGGTATTCATCCTTATGACGTGGGAAGTATTTTAGACAAACTCGGTGTCGCTGTACGCACAGGACATCACTGTACACAGCCTATTATGGATTTTTATGGCATTCCCGGTACGGTACGAGCGTCCTTTGCTTTTTACAACACTATTGAAGAAGTTGATATTTTAGTAGCCGCTGTTAAAAAGGCTAAAATGATGTTGGCTTAAAGCTAAAAGTCACTGCGAGCGCAGCGTGGCAGTCTGTACATTAACAAAGAAATTGCCGCAGTCGTTCCGCCTTTGCAAGCATTAGCCTAAAAGTATTTCTCTTAAACAAGCTACTTATTTAGAACGCTGATAACACTGATTTATATGATTATAGCTGAAAATTAGCGTCACTGCGAGCGCAGCGTGGCAGTCTCTTCTATATTAAAATATTGCCGCTTTTTTTTAAAATAATTTTAATGTCATTTTGAACCTGTCCGTCAGGCAGGCGCAGTGAAAAATCTCAGAAAATAATTGAATTACAGTTAAGAGATTCTTCGTTTCACTCAGAATGACAACCACTTAAAGAAGTTTAGGCGGATTTTTACCCTCAAACTGCACATCTATTTGTAATTCTTTTTTTTGAGAAGCAGCCACCGCCAATTTATCGCAACGTTCGTTTTGCAGATGATTGTTATGCCCTTTTATCCATATCAATTTAGGATGGTGTTTGCGATAGAGTTTTAAAAAGCGAATCCATAAATCGCTGTTCTTTTTATCTACAAAATACTTTTTCTCCCAGCCAAACACCCACTTTTTTTCGACGGCATCTACCACATATTTTGAGTCAGAAAAAATAGAAATATCTAAGTCATCAGTTTTTAAATTTTGTAAAGCAACAATCACCGCCAAAAGCTCCATCCTATTATTAGTTGTGTGTCTATAACCTTCAGAAAATTCCT
>CAYMPX010000406.1:0-2098 GCA_964392135.1 uncultured Methylomarinum sp. | reverse complement strand
TATATCTTAAAGGTCAGCAACCCAATCCTATAAACAAATGAACTACAAGGCTGAGCAATATAGCATATAACCCACTTGTTTTAATACCGCGCAAAGGCATGAAAGCAGTGAAAGAAGTAGACTTCATACCGTCACCAAGGCCGTTTTCTATCAATTATTTTTTGCCGATGATGACTGCGCCCAAGCGCCAAGCTGACGGCTTGACGCATTATAAAAAGTGACCACATTGCCTGTAGCAGCATTCGTTATCAGCGTTTTTGATACCATTTCTGCGTCACCTGGAAGTATCACATCGGTGATATTGAAACTCAAAATTACATCAAAGTGCAGGATATCAGTGTGCTTCCATCCCGTGTTGGCTAGGCTTTCATCAAAGCCAATTAGCTGACTGTCATGCCAGTCATACTGCCAGCTGTCATAGTTATTCCATAGACGTTCATTCGGTGAACTAAAACTGTCTGAATCATCAACATGGGTCAACTTAAGCCCAATAATCCCGAGTACAATTAAACTAATCGACACCAGTCTAAACCACTCTACTGACTCTTTAAAAAGAAACATACTTAATACAGCGACACCTACTGCCCCCATACCTGTCCATATTGCATAAGCCGTTCCTAATGGTAATGTTTTAATCGCTAGCATTAACAAATAAAAACTAGCACCGCCTGAAATCATAGTCACAATACTCGGATATAACTTTGTAAAACCCTCATTATATTTAAGACTTACAGCAAAAATAATTTCAGAACATCCTGCTGCAAACAAAAACAACCACCCCATCTAAATCTCCTGGTTCTGGAACTGAAGCGATAAAGCGCTTATTCCTTTAGGAGCGAGGATTTAATAACATTCAGACGTTTAATGATTTTACAGTGGCACTAGAAAATAGTGTGTATAGCAAACAATACCACTGCGAACCAAAAGACAAATTAAAACTCGGAATTATTAAACCCTCACGCCTTAATGCACAAAAAAATCATTTATTCTACAATACAACCTTTCAAACGAATAATTAACTCACTCTATGGATGACATTAGCAAGTATCTGGTCAGTAATCCCAAGCAGATTCTTTTATATCTCAAACTGTTATCAGTAGAAAGATGTTTAATTTCAGCTACTTTTGGAGACGATAAAAAAGATACTTTTCTCACTGTCATTTTAGACGCTGATGAGGACACACAAGCTCTGATGATTGATTGTGGGCCTAAAGAATATTTAAACAAAAAACTACTTAATTCGGCAGTCATACAGTTTTCAACTGTATACAAAGGTATAAAAGTTCTATTTGAAGAAGACCAACAAGTCAAAAAATCAGGAAAAATTGGACAACCCGCCTTTTCAATCACTATCCCCAAGTCACTTTACTGGATACAACGAAGAGAATTTTACCGAGTAAAGCCTCTTTTATCCAAAGAAAACTATTGCCTTATTCAGCTAACTGCTCCAAAAACAGGTATAAAGTCATTAATCAAGCTAAGTATTTATGATATTAGTGCCAATGGCTTTTCGATTATCAATGAGTTCTTTGAATATTCGGCTCTATTAACGCCATTTACCACATTTAAAAATTGTGAACTGTTTTTTGAAAACAAGAATAGACTCACGGTCTCTATTGAAATACGACACAAATTGCCCTTGAATTCTAACAACCCCAACAAATCAGAACGCATGGGTTGCTTTATCACTAATGTCTCACCCCGTATTGAATCAACAATTATTTGTTATATGCAAAGCATAGAACGAGAGATCAAACAAAAACAATAATAAAAAACAGCGCTTAGTACCTGGCAAAAAAACAGGCACACTACAAACCATGGATATTTTTAGCAGCCTTTCTTCAGAAAAAAGAATTTACAGTGTTTCAGACCTTAACAGAGAAACCAAAAATCTATTATTCAGTCATTTTTCCTCTATTCAAGTTGAAGGTGAGATTTCTAACGTAAGCACCCCCTCATCAGGTCATATTTACTTTACACTTAAAGATAAAAATGCCCAGATTCGTTGCGCTATGTTTAAATCACAACAACGACGCTTAGACTTTAAAGCTGAAAATGGTAAACACGTCATAGTGACCGCGCAAGTGAGCTTATATGA
>CAYMPX010000405.1:0-2114 GCA_964392135.1 uncultured Methylomarinum sp. | reverse complement strand
TCAGGCTTCTACCTTTATGGATAGACTCTATTGGTTACAGGCATATGGCGATCCGGATACCCTGTTACCCAACATAGCCAACGACAGCGCGCGTTATTTTGCCCAGATCAATTATGGCCCTTGGGATCGACTCAATGGTGACAAACCCTTTCTCACTAACACCCAGGCCAAACCACTCGGTGCTCAATTCTACCCGGTGGATATGACAAAACCGGAGTTTGAATCTTGGACTAAACAGGGTAAAAACGGCCTTTATTCTCTTGTCAAAAGAGATGACAAAGGTCAGCTTTATCTGTTGCCATTCCATCAGGCCTATGCCAAAGAATTAAAACAAACGTCTGCTATTTTGCTTGAAGCAGCAAAACTGGCTGATAACAAAGAATTTTCTGCCTACCTCAAGATGCGTGCCCAGGCACTGCTCAATGATGATTTTCAAGCCAGTGACTTTGCCTGGATGGAGATGAAATCTAATCCCATTGATTTGGTCATCGGTCCAATAGAAACCTATGAAGATCAGCTTTTTGGTTATCGAGCATCCTATGAGGCCTATGTATTGTTAAAAGACCTCAGCTGGAGTAAGAAATTGGCTAAATATGCCAGTTTTCTGCCAGAGCTACAACGCGGTCTGCCCGTCCCGGCCAAATACAAAACAGAAAAACCCGGTACAGATAGTGATCTCAATGCCTACGATGTTATCTATTATGCCGGTAATTCAAATGCAGGCTCCAAAACCATTGCCATTAACCTGCCTAATGATGAACAGGTACAATTAAAAAAAGGCACCCGTAGATTGCAACTTAAAAATGCCATGCGTGCAAAATTTGACAAAATATTAGTGCCCATTGCCAAAACCCTGATCGCCAAAGACCAACAGCAACACGTACAGTTTTATGCTTTTTTTGCAAATACCATGTTTCATGAAGTCGCCCATGGCCTCGGCATAAAAAATGTGCTCAATAGCAACACCACTGTCCGTCAGGCACTTAAAGAAAATGCCTCGGCTTTCGAAGAGGGCAAAGCGGATGTACTGGGTCTATACATGGTGACAGAACTATTTAAAAAGGGCGAACTAAAACAAGGTGTTTTAAGAGATTACTACACCACTTTTTTAGCCAGCATATTTCGCTCTGTGAGGTTTGGTGCATCCAGTGCTCATGGCAAAGCCAACATGCTGCGATTCAATTATTTCCAGCAAAAAAACGCTTTCAGTTATGATGAAAAAGCGGGTGTTTATTCCGTTAATTTTGAAAATTTCCAACAAGCCATGACAGATTTATCGCACGATCTACTCATCATCCAAGGTGATGGCGACTATGCCAAAGCGACAAGTTGGTTAAAAACCAAAGGCGTCATTACACCCCAATTACAACAAGCACTGAATAAACTTTCGGCGGCGGGTATTCCTGTTGATGTGGTGTTTAAGCAAGGGGATAAAATTCTTGGTTTACAATAATTTCTTCAGATTTATGGACTTTTTCCTTAATCCTGCCACTTAAGAAGAGGAAACTATTTTATGCCTGATGCTTATATTTACGATGCTATCCGCAGCCCTCGGGGTCGTGGAAAAGTGGGTGGTGCACTACATTCGGTGACACCGGTTAATTTATTATCACAAATATTAACCACACTAAAAAATCGGCATGATCTTGATACCCGTAAAATTGATGACGTTATTATGGGTTGTGTTGAGCCGGCTGGCGAACAAGGTGCTGATATTGCACGCACTGCCGTACTAATGGCAGATTATGATGAAAGTGTTGCAGGTGTGGTGGTCAGCAGATTTTGTGCTTCAGGGTTGGAGGCGGTAAATATCGCTCGAGCAAAAATTCTTGCTGGCGAAGCGGATATGGTTATTGCTGGTGGTGTAGAAAGTATGTCTCGAGTACCGTTAGGTTCTTCCGGCGGTGCTTATTATAGTGATCCCATAGTGACACAAAAATTGGCTTTTGTGCCACAGGGAATTTCCGCAGATTTAATTGCGACCTTAAATGGCTTTTCTCGTGAGGATTTGGATGCCTATGCGCTGGCTTCGCAACAACGTGCTGCAGAGGCCTGGGACCAAGGCTATTTCAAGAATTCAGTGGTACCGATTACAACTGCTGGCGGAAAAATAT
>CAYMPX010000404.1:0-2114 GCA_964392135.1 uncultured Methylomarinum sp. | reverse complement strand
CTATAATCCGATGACCTTCCAAGGGATTAAGCCCTGTTGTTTCCGTGTCTAATACAACGCAACGCTTAACCATAAGATGTAAACTCCATAACTTTAAATAAATTGTAATTTGTTAAAATTATAGTGTTCTTTAAACTATCAAACAAATATATATGGGGAAATATTGTAAACATCATATAAGTATCATGATAAAGAAAGTATGAAACTAGATTTAAGGGTTTAATAAAATGTTAGGATAATTTTGATCGACTACTTATATTTGATAAATATGGGTGCTGTTTTCTTAAAAACCAGAAAAACTTACACACTGATTAACAACATAAGATCAATACTTCCAAGCCTCATGCCCCAAAGGAGAGGAAGTCAACATATCACGATAGAGCCTCCAGTTTGGCATAAAATGATCCATATGAGCCCTAAAGCGATCATTATGATGTCGCTCTAACAAATGGATCAATTCGTGGACTAAAATATATTCTAGGCACTCTGGAGGCTTTTTAGCTAATTCCAGATTCAGCCAAATGCGTTTAGCGGCAATGTTACAACTACCCCACTTAGTCTTCATCTTTTTAACTCCCCAATCCTGACTGACAACTCCTATTTTTTCTTGCCAGTTACTTAATAAATTGGGGATACGCTCTTTTAGCTGCTCTCGATACCATTCATTTAAAACTAATTGCCTATTCTCAATACTCGTATCAGGCTTTACATAAAGTAGAAATTTACGATTCCCTTTAAGTTCAAGCTGGTGTTTTCCTGGACGCTCAATCACTTCTAACAAGTATCGCTTACCCAAAAAATAGTGACTTTCACCTGTTACCACTTCACGTACAGATTGGCGGGGCTGTTGTTTAAAATCAGCTTGCTGCTTTCTAATCCAGGCTAACTTAGAAATAACAGCCAATCTCACCCTTTCATCAGTTACATGCCAAGGCACGGCAACGCGTACATGCCCTTCGGGTGGGTAAACCCCTAGGTGAAGGTTTTTAATATCTTTGCGAACCACATCAACAGTAATACCAAGTACAACAATCTGTGCTTTTTCTTGGTCAGTATTTTTTATAATTTCCAAGCTATTGATACTCTTGTTGATTCTTTGCTAATTCCATTACTGCGGCTATATCAACATCATATCCAGCGGATTCATCCCTAATGGCGTTAGCCACTTCACGTTCTTTAAAACGATCATCAACCCAATCTTCTTTCTTGGTATAACGGATAGCGGTATCAATTTTCACAGCAAGTGCTTCGTTTTTATCCAAGTTATCATACAACGCTCGCTTTGCTAACGAATCAATAGATTGAGGATATGCAATAGGATTATCACTTTCTGGTTTAATAACTTGCTTAGCAAGTGCCTTAATTTTCTCCAGATACTCCCTATAATTAATAGCCTGCTTGCGGCGCTCTAAAATCAAAGCATCCAGTAACTCAGACATTCTTTCATAATATTTGGGGTTAACAGGGTTCTCATCAATAATGGTTTTACGCATATTGTTTTCAATGGCTTCTGCCATCGACTCAGGATTTTTCTTAATGTCATCAGGTAATGCATCAAGTGCCGCATCGCCTTTTTCAACAATTAATTCAATCAAGCCCATTTCGTCAAAATCAATAAGCGGGGTACTTTCTTCAGCGCGAATATACATATCAAGCAAATGACGCATAGCAGGCTCATAACGCTTCATATCCAACAAATCGCCACTTGCCAGCTTTACTTCATCCCGCACTTTTTCAAAATGGACAACTTCCTTTTTAATTGCGATACATTCTGCGTCAGAATACCCTGCATCAATCATTTCATTCGCTACGTTCCCATAGGCTCTAATTAATGCTGAGACAGCTTGATAAAGCGTTATACGCAAAGGCTCATTGTTGGCTAATGCATTTTTATCGGATGCATTTTTTGCACAAAAATAATGCAAATAATCGGCAGTACCGCGCGGCTCCATGACAGGTTCACATAAGGCTTTAACGGTTTCTAGTGCTTGATCTATTACAAACATAACTTATGACCTACCTACGCTTAAGTTTATGCTCAATAGCTTAAACGAAGGAGTGCATCGGTAGGCAGAACAAAAAAATTTACCGCTTAAAATAACAAAGACGGGAAC
>CAYMPX010000403.1:0-2117 GCA_964392135.1 uncultured Methylomarinum sp. | reverse complement strand
ACAGAACGTTTTATAGGTTCTTGGTTAAAAAATCAAAAACGTGCCGATTTAGTTGTGGCTACTAAAGTAGTAGGGCCTAATCCAGGTATGAGTTATATTAGAGATAATATGGATTTCTCTGAAACCTCGATTAGAGAGGCGGTAGAAAAAAGTTTAAATCGTCTGCAAACAGATTATATAGATTTATTCCAATTACATTGGCCAGAACGCAGTGCCAATTTTTTTGGTGTCCGCAATTTTAAAAGCAATCCGAATGACGCTTGGCAAAACAATTTTAAAAACGTTTTAGAGACCTTAAATAAATTGGTTAATGAGGGTAAAATTCGTCATTTTGGTTTGTCTAATGAGACGGCTTGGGGCGTGATGAAATATTTAGAAACCGCTAAAAATGAAAATTTAAAAAGACCTATTACCATTCAGAATCCCTATTCATTATTAAACAGAACTTACGAAATAGGTCTGGCCGAAGTATCGGCAAGAGAAAATATAGGTTTGCTAGCCTATTCGCCTTTGGCTTTTGGGGTTTTAAGTGGTAAATATTTAAAAAGGACCCCTGCCAATTCGCGTCTTGCTTTGTTCCCACAGATGGGGCGCTATAACAGTGAAGAAGCCCATAGGGCTACGCAATTGTATGCCGATTTAGCGACTAAACACAATCTAAATTTAGCGCAAATGTCATTGGCTTTTTGTAACCAACGCGAATTTTTAACCAGTACCATTATTGGCGCCACAACTATGATGCAACTCAAAGAAAATATAGGCAGTGCAGAGCTTGTATTAAGCGATGATTTATTAGAAGAAATAGATGCTATTCAGAATTTACAGCCCAATCCGGCACCTTAAAAAATAATGCTAACTATAGAAAAATACCTCGCACAATTCAGTTCTTGGCTATGGGATTGGCCTTTGCTTATTCTCCTTATCGGAGGAGGGGTTTTCTTCCTGATTTATTCACGATTTACGCCTTTTTTATATTTTAAACATGCTGTTCAGATTTTGAGTGGCAAATTCGATTCTAAATCAGAACCCGGACAATTAAGTCATTTTCAGGCTTTATCGGCGGCTTTAGCCGCCACGGTGGGTATGGGCAATATCAGTGGTGTGGCTATTGCTATTGTTACGGGCGGTCCCGGTGCTATTTTTTGGATGTGGGTGAGTGCCCTTTTCGGGATGGCTACCAAATTTTACACCTGTACTTTGGCGGTTATGTATCGCAATACAGATGCCAATGGCGAAACGCGAGGTGGTCCGATGTATGTTATAACTAATGGCTTGTCAAAATTTTGGAAACCCTTGGCTTTTTTCTTTGCTTTGGCAGGATTGGTAGGCACTTTGCCCGCTTTTACAGCTAATCAACTCACCCAAACTTTGGTAGATGTTTTTCCAATCACAGGTATCAGCACATTTAATTATAAATTGGCGATTGGCTTGGTTTTAGCCTTATTGGCATCAATTGTTGTTTTTGGCGGTATTCGGCGTATTGGTACAGTTGCCAGTAAATTAGTCCCTTTTATGGTAGTGCTTTATTTTGTGGTTGTTATCATCATTTTAGGCATTCAGTTTAGAGAGATTCCGAGTATGTTTAAATTAATTTTTGAGGATGCTTTTTCAGCGAAAGCTGTAGCGGGAGGCGCTTTAGGTTATTTGATTAAAACAGGGATAAAGCGGGCGGCTTTTTCTAATGAAGCGGGTGTAGGAACAGCTCCAATGATGCACGGAAATGCTAAAACATCTCACGCTGTTAGAGAAGGCTTGGTGGCTATGATTGGGCCAGCTATAGATACACTTTTGGTGTGTACCTTAACTGCTTTGGCTATATTGTCGACTGGCGTTTGGCAAGAGAGTTCTAGCAATGGCATTTCTTTAACGCTCGAAGCTTTTAACAGTGTTTTACCCTATAATTTAGGAAGCATTATTTTAACAACCGTTATTTTGGTTTTCGGCTTTTCGACCTTGTTTTCTTATGCCTTTTACGGAACCACTTGTTTAGGCTTTTTAACCAAACCTAAATACGGCAAATACTACAATTATATTTACATTGTTTCTATTGTGGTATCGGCGGTTATTAAAATAGAATTCGCTATAAATATTATTGACAGTGCCTTTGCTTTGATGGC
>CAYMPX010000402.1:0-2128 GCA_964392135.1 uncultured Methylomarinum sp. | reverse complement strand
TGATGCTGAAAATGACAAACCAACGGTAATTGCATTAAGAGAAATTGAAGCAGGCTTAATCACTGCTGAAGTTATGGATGCGAATGATAATAGCTCCCGTATTCAACAAGAGTCTGCTGAACTTGCAGCCGTTGCTGCCATTGTGGGTGGGCAATCTGAATCTATTTAATTAGCCTTTAGGGTTAATTATGAATCGATTTAAATAATCGTTTAGAATAAAACGATTAAGACGCCAAGAAAAACGCATAATTAAGTAATTGTGCGTTTTTTTATGGCTGTTTTTTATTGTACTAATTGATATACTCAAAACTCTATCATACCTTTGTTTTCTTCTTATTTTCGGAGCCTTGAGTGTATCTTTTTGAACCACTAAAAGAATTTGTTTCTACTTATCTTTCTAAAGTACAAGTCGATTTATTAAAACAGGCTTACCTTGTGGCACGTGAAGCTCACGAAGGTCAAATGCGCTCAAGTGGTGAACCCTACATAACTCATCCCGTAGCGGTTGCTCACAATATTGCAAAAATGCACCTTGATCACGAATCACTGATGGCTGCGCTATTGCATGATGTTATTGAAGACACCGATGTTAGTAAAGCAGATTTAGCCGAATTATTTGGTGATACCGTGGCTGAATTAGTCGAAGGGGTTAGTAAACTTGATAAGTTAAAATTTGATAACAAAGAAGAAATGCAAGCAGAAAATTTTCGTAAAATGTTATTGGCGATGGTACAAGACATTCGTGTCATTTTAATCAAACTTGCCGATAGAACTCATAACATGCGTACTTTAGCGTCACTACGTCCCGATAAACGCCGCCGTATAGCGCGCGAAACATTAGAGATTTATGCACCTATTGCCAATCGTTTAGGTATTCACGATATTAAAAATGAGCTGGAAGTCTTAGGCTTTGAAGCGCTTTATCCAATGCGTGCCCGCGCACTAAAATCAGCAATAAAACAAGCGCGAGGAAATCGCAAAGAAATAATTAATAATATAATGAATGAAGTACAAACGCGCTTAACTGAAACAGGAATTGAAGCCGAAGTTATCGGGCGTGAAAAGCATCTTTATTCAATTTATCGCAAAATGTTAAACAAAGAATTAATGTTTAACGAAGTCATGGATATTTATGCCTTTAGAGTGATAGTTAAAGATAAAATTGATGATTGTTATCGTGCATTAGGAGCCATTCATAATTTATACAAGCCGATTGAAACACGTTTTAAAGACTATATTGCTATTCCAAAAACCAATGGTTATCAATCACTACACACCTCATTAATTGGTCCCCACGGTATTCCTGTCGAAATTCAAATTCGTACTCAAGACATGGATCAAATGGCCGACAAAGGGGTTGCCGCTCACTGGCTTTACAAGCAAAATGGCGAAAATAGCGGCACTACGGCACAAATGAAAGCGCGCCGTTGGATGCAAAGTTTGCTTGAATTACAGCAAAGTGCAGGTAGTTCGTTTGAATTTATTGAAAATGTAAAATCTGATCTATTCCCTGAAGAAATTTATGTTTTTACCCCTGATGGACGCATTATTGAATTACCTATGGGCGCAACTTCGGTCGATTTTGCTTATGCTGTGCATACTGATGTTGGTAATTCTTGCGTTGGCGTTAAAGTAGACAGAAAGCCTTATCCATTTAGCCAACCTCTTGATTCAGGGCAAACCGTTGAAGTGATCACTTCTCCTTCGGCTCGCCCTAACGCCACGTGGTTAAACTTTGTTGTTACCGCGAAAGCACGCCTACAAATTCGTACTTATTTACGTTCACGTGAAAAAACAGAATCACATGCACTCGGTTTACGTTTATTAAGTCATGCGCTTGGTTCGACAAAACTTGAAGAGATTGAACAAAAGAAAATAGATCAAGTTGTTGAAGAAACGGGTAACAAAAATGTAGATGAATTGTTGATTAATATCGGTTTAGGTAATGCACTTAGTATCGGTATTGCTCGTCGGCTAACGGGAGAATTTACCGACGACAAAGACTCGGATGATGAAAACTCAACCGCGAATGATAACGACGATGACGCTAAAATAAAAATGCCGATAAAAGGCACTGAAGGTATGATGGTCAGTTACGGAAAATGTTGTCGACCAATACCGGGTGACG
>CAYMPX010000401.1:0-2128 GCA_964392135.1 uncultured Methylomarinum sp. | reverse complement strand
TCTAAATATAATTTAATAAACTTTGGAAAATGAACAGATTCTAAAAAGTCCGAAATCACAGCACTCTTATATGCGAAATCAACAGCTTTAGATGAATCTACTTTATATTCATCGATAAAATCCTGGGCTTCACCGATAACGCGAGTCTTATAACGCTTAACCTTATCCTCTTTAGAAAGCTTAAATAAGTTATCAGCCATATAAGACTCAACAAATTCTTGAGCTTTATCTGTATTTTCAGCTTCACTTAAGTTAATAGATTCATCTTCAGTAATCCGGTAGTTAACCGGCGCAACATTCAAAGCTTCATAAACTGCTGTCATTTTACAAATCATAGTTTTAATTAAATCATTAACATCATCTGATTCGGTAATATGTTTAAACATTACATCATATACATATTTATCTGTCTTTAATTTAGAACTTAAAGAACCAATAGAGAATTCTTCAAGCATATCCCGTTCTCGACTAATAGTCGATTTCTTTTCAGCAATCGCGATTGATTCTGTCATTTCTTCAACCCCGCGATTTTTAATCCGATCAAGGGCGATCATTGCTGATTCGTTCATTTCAAATTCTGAGTTTGAATTATACATAATTTACGTACCTCTAACTAGCTTTAATAAATTCTCGTTGCGACGATACATACGATTTTAACGTCCCGATATTTATACGCTGTACTTGTTTACTAAACATCCATTTATAATATACTATTTTTGATTTTTCATCGACAACCATAATATTACTTACACCTAATCGATTACATATTACAGATATTATTTTATTAAGATTTTGTGTTGTAATCTCTTCAAAATCAGTATCTGAGCTTTTTGGATTCTCTATTAAGTTTTTGAAATTGTCTGCGCTGAGAGCGCCATATATTGTCTTCATTATTTCAACAGGTACAACTAAACAATAATTCGGGAAGTCCATAACATCCTGACGCTTAACTTCAACTTCAGCTGCTAATTCTCCAGTGTATTCACAGAAGTAACTGTAGAATGTATAAACATTTAGGAACTTAATAATTTCACCCATTGATGAAATCGCAGTTTCTACAAACTTACCAGCATCATTATCACCAGTCAATATGCTAAATCTAGCTGTAGATTTTACAGGTACCCCATTTTTAACAAAAACATCATTTAATATCCGGAGTACTGTTTTTCCATATTGATCTAGAATAGCATCTGTTGTTACATTCAACCCGGTATTACTTAGAAAGCTTTTTTCGGAGTCAATAGCTGTTAATTTATTACTATTTAAATAATCGCTAGCGGTGTTACCTGCCGCTGTTTTATCAATAAAACCTACAATCATACGGTATAATGGTGTAACTTTTGCAGATGTACCAACTAGCATCTCTGCAAAATTACCAAGTTCTCCAGAATTACCGGAAATTGAAAAACGGACAGATTGCAATGTATTAAGTATATCTGCAATGTTAATTTTAGCATTTGCTTTACATTGTTGTTCGAGTTGCTTGAACATCGCATCTGAACCTTCTACTTTTTGGGTTTGAATATTAGCCATCATACCCATCAATAATCCACTGGTCACACTACTAGACGCATCTATAATCTGAGTGGATGCTTCAGCTATAATTTTAGATACATCTATTTCAGAATCAGATACAACTGAATGCAAAATGGACTGTAATAAATGCATTACATAATTTGAAATTAAACTAGCAAATAAAGCACTCGAGCTAAATAATACGGTTTGATTCGAGCCTAATGTTGAGATTGAAGCTGCACTAATCGAAGTATCATATGTTGAATTTATACCTGTCTTAGTATTCCATTTATCTATATTAAGAACTGTTCTAAATAATCCGATTGTCTTACCTAGTTTATCTCGAACAGAATTATAATATCTTAACGCCCCAGATTCACCACTATCCATCAGTCTAGCATGTTTAGCATCTTCGCTATGTTGATCCTTAATCGCTCTCTCAGTTAAACTAGGATCAAGTAATTCCATAAAGTTTTTCTTCGGTATATGTCGTAATACAGATTCAATTCTCTGTAATCCATCAATATTATCCAATTTAATTTTTTGACCAGCAGCAGCAAATAGAATCCAATAAAGCATATCCTCAGCCAGTTTAAACTTTTTAGAAGCAGCG
>CAYMPX010000400.1:0-2131 GCA_964392135.1 uncultured Methylomarinum sp. | reverse complement strand
AATTACAGTTGAAAGTAAATTAGACCACGGTACAACGTTTACTTTATATTTACCCGAAGCAAGTGTAGATTAAATTTTTAGCTAAAAATATGGATGAAAAAAAAGTATTACTCATAGTCGAAGATGATCCTGGAATACAAAAGCAATTAAAATGGAGCTTTGATAATTATCAAACCGTTATTGCTGGTGACAGAACAGAGGCTATTACGGCTTTAAGGCGATTTACGCCCAGTGTGGTAACCTTGGATCTTGGTTTGCCTCCTGATCCCACCAATGCCAGTGAAGGATTAAAAACATTAAAAGAAATATTACAGTTAGCGCCATCAACAAAGGTCATTGTTGTCACAGGAAATGATGACAGGCAAAATGCGATTGAAGCCGTTGCTCTGGGAGCCTATGATTTTTATCAAAAACCGGTTGATCTTGATGTTTTAGATTTAATTATAGAAAGGGCTTTTCAGTTAGATAGGCTGGAAAAAGAGAATTTAAAACTACAGCAGAATGCAGCTGAACCATTAAAAGGCATTATTGCAAGCAGTGCACAAATGCAAAAACTATCACGGATGATAGAGAAAATTGCCCCGACCAATGTGACCACCTTATTGTTAGGAGAAAGTGGTACAGGTAAAGAAGTATTAGCAAAGGCAATACATGCGTTAAGTCACCGCGCTAACAAGCCATTTGTAGCCGTTAATTGTGCTGCTATCCCGGAGAATTTACTTGAAAGTGAATTGTTTGGCTATGAAAAAGGGGCTTTCACCGGAGCAATAAAGCAAACAAAGGGGAAAATAGAATATGCGGATGGGGGTACATTTTTTTTAGATGAAATTGGTGATTTACCTTTCTCATTACAAGCTAAATTACTTCGATTTATTCAGGAAAGAACCATAGAGCGATTAGGCGGTCGAACTGAGATCCCGGTAGATATAAGGATAATTTGTGCAACCCATCAAAATATTCAAAAACATATTAATGAGGGATTGTTTAGAGAAGATTTATATTACCGTATCAATGAAATAACAGTCGATATTCCTCCGCTTAGGGAAAGGGAAGGGGATGCCATAATGATAGCAACTGCATTATTAAGGCGCTTTAGTGAAGAAAATGGTAAAAAGATAAAAGGGTTTACTAAAGAGGCGGCACAATTAATTGAAACCTATAAATGGCCTGGTAATATCAGGCAACTTGAAAACAAAATCAAGCGAGCTGTTATCATGACTGATGAGACAAGTTTAACGGTTGAAGATTTGGAAATAGGGCAGTTAGCTGAACAAGAAATCCCTCTTAATTTGAAAAAAGTACGGAAAATAGCGGAAACCAATGCAATAAAAAGAGCACTGGCATATACCGGTAATCATGTGTCAAATACGGCAAAGTTATTGGGTATTACACGACCTACGTTATATTCATTATTTACTAAATATGATATTGATGTGTCAACAACTCCCCCCAACCGCTAAAGCGGTATGGACGGCGCTTTTAGCTTATGTTGACCAGCCTGAGTCCTTCGGGAGTCGGGATAGTGGGTTGGTGACAAGCATAAATAACATGGGTGATGCCCGTACCTAACCCGGTTTCAGGAATGAGGGTATTATTGAACCCTCGTTCCTTAGGGTTGGCGTTGTTATTAGGAGGAATTACTGTGAAAGTGTACTTAAACAATACCGTTTCAATTGACCTATAGAAAAGGAATGCACTTGAAACATATATTGAAAAACATTATCAAATCACCACAAATGCAAGAAGGGGTTGCATGGACACGAAAACAATATACTGCTAATGATATTGTTGTAAAAGAAGGTGATAAGGGAAGCTCTCTTTTTTTTGTTGAACAGGGTATATTAAGAGTAACAGGAAGGGTTGATCTGGATGGAAACAAAACAATTCAACCAGGTATTAGTGAGTTGAAAGAAGGGGCAATTTTTGGGGAAAGTTGTTTACATGAATCACTTCCTCGTATAGCGACTGTTACCACCATCACCGAAGCAAGTTTATTAGAAATTAATGGTGAAAAATTGAGCGTTTACCTGGATGATAACCCTATACAAGGGTATTTGTTTTATAAACAATTATTTGAAATATTAATTGGGCGCTTGAAAAATACGAATCATATCGTTGAAAAATTAATGGC
>CAYMPX010000399.1:0-2133 GCA_964392135.1 uncultured Methylomarinum sp. | reverse complement strand
TAGCATACAAAAATAGGAGAGACCGGAAAAATAGTCGCTCCCTCGCTATCCATCTCCACCCAAGCTTCACTATAGGTGGGGACAACGCGTGCCCGTTAAAAAAGAGAGTTCGGGAGTAATTTTATTAAAAAAACCACCTCTAATTTCTCTTTTTTTACGAGAGAGGGGCGGGGGGTGAATGCTTATATTCTCAGTGAATCAATTGTTTTTATTGTATGCTAAATGATACATCCATTCCTGACTATCTCTTACAAAATGACTATTGTAATATGGATCACCCTGATCTAACCACTGCTGCCAGTTTTTAAAAAACAGGCTCTTATCGACAGTTAAATAACTTTCCAGCAAATAGGCTTCTTTACTAATAAATTTTGCATCAGGCACACTAACGCATCGCCAATTCATTGCTAAAGCTCTTAAAGCCATATCAAACAAGGCATAAACCCCATGATATTGATGATTTAATCCATTGAGTTGCTGCCAGACTTCGCGTCTAATGATCACACAAAAAGGATGTGGAGCACTTACATTTCTAACAACTTGAGTTACACCCATATATCCATGCTCAGTTATTGAAAAACCTTGATATGGTGTTAAAAATTCACCGTCTTTACTATAAGTTGCTCCAGCATATTCTATTCGATTTTCAGTTGTAATAATTTTACCACTTGCCAAGCCAACACCTTCCATTTTTAACCATGACACTAAATGATATATGTCATTACATGTTGCCGGCTTGACCCCCCTTTCTAATATCGCAATAAAAGGTTGTTTACTGTTATTTTCATTAATAGCTTGATTTATTTGCTGTACATAAGTTTGATTCGACAAAGTAGAATCAAATATTACTATTTCAACTGGCTGAATATTGGAAGTTTTAAAGTTTATTTGATAATTTCCTCGCCACATATTGTGTATTTCTGTAGCATATCCATCAATACCTCTTCGCTGTAACGCTTGATTTATGGCTTTTAACCCAGATGTAAAAACATAATCTTTAATATTGCTATCTAATGCAATTGAATCTGAATATTGCCGCCAGTGGTACAATGTCTTTTTTATATGCCTGACAATAGGCTTTAATTCTGTTGCACGTAAGATTAAATCATAGTCTTGAGACCCATCCATATCAGATCGATACCCACCCAGACTAATTAACAGGCTACGTTTATAGCACATTAAGTGAAAAATATAATTCCCGGATAATAATGTCTCAGGTGACCAGTCAGGTTTAAATAAATGCTGATATCTTTTGCCTTCAGGAGAAATCATATCCCTATCTGTGTAGATAATATCTACATTAGAATTTTTCTTAATTTCACCCGCAATTAGATAAAGTGCATCCAATGCTAGCCTATCATCATGATCTAAAAACACCACATAATCTCCATCTGCTTTATCTATTGCTATATTTGTAGTTTTTGAAATACCTTCATTTTTTTCTGAAAAATAGACTTGAATTCTTGGGTCAGCACAAACACCAGAGTTTAAAAACTGACAAGTATCAACATTCGAGGAACCATCATCAACCAGAATAAGTTGCCAATATGGATATGCTTGAACACGAACAGACAATACACACTCATACAGTACCTTGACGTCTGTATTATAAACAGGTATTACTATAGTTAGCTTGGGGGGGGATTTCCAATAAAAACAATCTTTATGTAATAACAGCCATCCTTCCTCAGAAGATAAATCGTTTTGATCTACATAAGATTGATAAGTATCATGATCTGTCCATTCGTCACTTTCAGCACACTGATTCCATTCATTAAAACAATGATAATCAGGTAAGACTGCAGGATAATACCGTAACCATTGCCAGGAACGTCCCGTTCCTAACAAAGCATGTGGAATAATATTAAAGATTTTTCGCGCAATTCGATAACCCCAATTTCTTTTTTTCATCTAGTCGCTGGTTATTGTTATGGAATGAGGGGGGGGGGTTATAACTTGTGACACTTGACACAGAATATTTATTTGCCTTCAGGGCAGCCAAAAATTTTGCGCAATACGAATCAAACTTCACTATTTCATCTTCACTCCCTAGCTCATCATTTTCTTTGAGTAGCTCATGATTAAACTTAACGCTCTTGATCTGCAAATCATCTTGAATAGTCGCTTGCATCA
>CAYMPX010000398.1:0-2149 GCA_964392135.1 uncultured Methylomarinum sp. | reverse complement strand
TTATTCCTTAACAGGTCGCTTATCAAGTTTTCTTTGTAACGTGCGTCTATGCATGTTCAATGCCCGTGCTGCCGCAGAAATATTCCCCCTGTGTTGCATTAGCACTTTTTGTAAATGTTCCCATTCCAGGCGCTTAATGGATAATGGGTTTTGATTTATTTCCACCGATGAATCGCCTTTATTTTTATATAAGGCATTCACAATTTCATCGGCATTTGCCGGCTTGGTTAGATAATGAATCGCACCCAGTTTGATGGCTTCAACTGCGGTGGCAATGCTGGCAAACCCAGTGAGTATAATGATTTGAGTATTATCATCTAATGAAATCAGTTTTTTAACCATTTCTAAACCGGAGTCATGACCTATGCGTAAGTCAATAACAGCATATTCAGGTTCGGTTTTTTCGGCTAAAGCAATCCCCTGTTTTATATCATTGGCAATAGATACATGAAAGTTCCTTTTTTCTAATGCCGGTTTCAGTACAGAGCAAAAGGTTTCGTCATCATCAACGAGTAGCAGATTCGGTATATCTATTTCCATCATAGTCATTATTTGTCTCGGTGATTAATAAGGGCAGGGTGATTTCAACACAAGCACCCCCTGATTCCATGTTGATGAATTCTATTTTACCGCCTAAGCGGTTTATTGTAGAGTGGGTTAGAAACAAACCAACACCTAAGCCTTGTTTACTGCTAACAACAGGTTGTTTGCCGGCAAATTTAACAATTTCAGCCGGAAAACCAGGTCCAAAATCTCTGATTTTTAAGGTTAATTGTCGCTCATCCCATTGGACAATAAAATTGATGCCTTGGTTGGGCGGGGAAACTTCAGCGGCATTATTTAATATATTAATAATAGAATGGGTGAGTGTTCTATCCGCAATAATAATAGCATTAACTTCTAGGTTTTGTGTTATGTTTAAATTGATTTTACTGGTTGTATTGTATGCTCGCCATTGATTTAACACCTCATCAAGATAGTCGATCAGTAGCATGGGTTTACCTGATTCAGCACGCATTTCACCTGCCGATGCTGAAAGTACAGAAAGTGCTTCTTTGCAACGACGGATTTGCTGATTGATGATTTTCATTTTTAAATGTAAATCAGGTAAACGGTGCTCCGGGTATTCCAGTTCTAATTCATGCGCTAGTATTGCCATGGTACCAAGTGGCGTACCCATATCATGAGCAGCGCTTGCCGCTAATGTACCTAAAGAAACAACGCGTTCATCACGTAGTGCATTTTCCCTGGCATCAGCAAGACTACGCTCACGTTCTTTTAGTGTTTTTGATAATTCGACAACAAAGAATGCAACGAGTCCTGCGCTGAAAACAAACCCAAACCACATACCAAAAATATGCAAATTAAAATAATGCCGGTCTTGGATGTCATGTAAATAATGCTGTATTTCAGTGCTGACCAGGTTAGGGTCTGGAAGGTGGGGTTCTATTGCGGGTAAAGGGATGTTATAGCCAATTAATAAGGTGTAAGTACAGCAAGTGAGTATTACCATATTCCATGCATACGCCTGTGGTAGCATGATAGCCGTTAGGATGAGTGGTAGTAAAAACACCCATATAATGGGGTTTGATGCACCGCCTGTTAAGTAAAGTAAAGAGGCTAGCGCAAATACATCAATTGAAAGTTGAGAGAATATTTCTAATTCACTCACCGGTTCATCCGTTTGTAATCGCATCCATGTGTATAAGTTGACAACACAGATTGAAAAAATAACAAACCAAAGTTGCTCCTGAGGCAGGTGAATCTTTAGACCATAAATTGAAACGACAATAAGCAGTGATTCAGAAAGAATAATCAGGTTTCTGAGAATATAGAGCCATTTAAGGTTATCTCTAATCGACAGGTTTGATTTGGGTAAGACTTGTTCTAGCATAATGAAAGAGGATGATGTGGTTTGACATGGGGCTTAATAATAGTTGTACATCATTTTGGATACAATGACATAACTTTATATGCTTGTGGCAACATGAAAAACTATTTTTAAATCTTAGCAGTACCCGACTTATCATTTTTTGGTAAAGGGTTAGGTCATAGATTTAACCCTTTACCCCTGTTTTTAATTACAGTCTCATTTTAGACAAATAATTAACTTTTCCTTTAGCTCTTTGTAATATATTGGTTTCTAAAC
>CAYMPX010000397.1:0-2151 GCA_964392135.1 uncultured Methylomarinum sp. | reverse complement strand
GCAGAAAAAGACGCAAAAATATCGCCAAATTACTCCGCAAATGAGCAAAACGTTACACTCAAAAAACTTCACATTCCCAAATAGCTTCAAAAGATATAACATATATGTTATAATTTCTGTATGGATTGGACAATAGAATATTACAGCCAACAACTTGAATTGGACATACTTGATCTGCCGGAAGGTCTTTTAGCTCGCTATCTTCATTTAACTGAACTCATGATCGAGTTTGGTTCCAATTTGGGTATGCCACACACAAAGTCCATTGATAAATGGTCTTTTTGAGTTGAGGTTGAAAAGTAAAGAAGGGATTGCTCGAGTATTTTATTGTACTAAAGTTGGAAAACGAATAGTCATGCTTCACTCATTTATCAAAAAAACTCAAAAGACACCAAAGAAGGAGCAAAAGCTGGCAATTAAAAGAATGAAAGAGGTGCAATTTAATGATAGGTCATAATCAACTTAAAGAAAGAGCGTTAAAAAACAAAGCCGTTCAAGAAGAATATGAAGCTTTAAAGCCTGAATTTGGTCTTTTAAGACAAATGCTAAAAGCGAGAAACGATGCGGGTTTGAGTCAAGCAGATGTAGCAGAGCGTATGGGAACTAAGGCACCTGCAATTACAAGACTTGAGTCGTCTTTAACAAGTGGTCAGCACTCTCCATCAATTGCAACATTAAAAAAATATGCAGAAGCAGTTGGGTGTCACTTAGAAATAAAGTTCATTCACTAGCAATCAAAGTGTAACCAGGTATTGCACTGGAATTTTTACTCGCTGGCGCTCCTAAAAATTCAGTGAATACAGCGTTAGGCTTAAAAACACAATACTTGACAATCCTATTATCATAAGTACACTGTACATATGAAACAACTGGAATTCGAGTGGGATACAAAGAAAGATAAATCAAACACTAAAAAACATGGTGTCGCATTTGATGAGGCGCGCACTGTATTCTACGATGAAAATGCAATCCAATTCTTCGACCCCGATCATTCTGATGAAGAAGATCGCTTTATTCTGCTAGGCTCTAGTTTTAATTTAAAAACATTAGTTGTTTGTCACTGTTTCAGAGAAGATGAAACTGTAGTTAGAATTATATCTGCTAGAAAAGCAGATAAAGATGAAGAACAATATTATTGGAGTGAAAGAAAATGAAAGCTCACTACGATTTCTCAAAAATGAAGGGCAAGAAAAACCCTTATATTAAATATCTTAAGCAGCCTATCACTATGCGCCTTGATTGTGAGTCAGTTGAATACTTCAAAGCACTAGCAGAAGAATCCGGCATACCTTATCAAACATTAATTAATCTTTATTTACGTGACTGTGCCACTAATCATCGCAAACTTAAAATGAAATGGGCATCGTAACAAGCCTAATCGGGTAGCCAGAGGTCTCTAACCTCCAGCCCCCACACCACCCTGCATGCGGATCCGCACAGGGCGGTTCACTTAACTTATCCATTAGGATAATGAACTTTGATCCATCCACTCTTCAATGAGAAAAGACCTTCCTTCACAAGATAATCATCACTAATCGCTTGATTAATTCCCGGTGTTCTAGAACTACGCCAAGGGCCTTTGCTAGTAATGCCACAACCCACCGCTGACTGTATTCTTACACCCCGTTTCAATAAATTTGCGACTTTCGTTCTTGGTTTTCGCCATTGCCGCCAATAACACATTCGAACTCTGCGTCTGATCCAATGGTCGAGAGAAACACAATCTTGATACGCGTTAGCGATACCAAAATAGTTTATCCAACCGCGTAAATACAGACTTAATTTATGCAACTGATAACGCATACTCACGCCCCAATTTCGGTTAGTTAATATGCGCACTTGTTGTTTAAATTTATGCAGTGTTTTCTTATGCCATTTGATATAGCCGCGTGTAAAAGTAAACCCTAAAAACTTACTTTGGCTAACCTTTACTACTTGGCTTTTCTCAGTATTGACGACTAACTTTAAACGGATTTTCAGATATCGGGAGATACTAGAAAGCACTCGCTCACCGGCACGTTTTGATTTCATTAAAATAATAAAATCGTCCGCGTACCGAGCAAACTGATGACCACGACACTCCAACTCTTTATCGAGGCTATCGAGTAAAATATTCGACAGCAACGGTGAGAGAGGACCGCCTTGCGGCAC
>CAYMPX010000396.1:0-2165 GCA_964392135.1 uncultured Methylomarinum sp. | reverse complement strand
CCGCCTAATCATGGCAATGCAACAAAGTTGTGTAGTGGTTACTTAACCTCATATTTTCTCTTTTTATTAAGGCATAACCTGAAAGAAAAAATATTAGCAATATGCCAAAACTACCCCCACTCGAAGCAGGCGGTGGCGGTGGTTTTACCACCTTCATTTCAGTCAGCACGCCATTATTGGTGCTATCCGCTTCGCCTTCTGTCGTGCGCACTGTCGCGATAAATCTCAAAGAGATCGTTTCATCCAGATCAACCTGATAAGTGAGTGAAAAACTTTGTTTCTCGTCTGGCAGTAAATCCATTATCCCACATTGCACCACTTGCCTGTCGTTCAAGGCACAAGTTGTACTGCTGGAAACAAAACGGCTGTTATCCGCAAAAAAAGTGATCCCCGTAGCCGTATCTTGCCCCTGATTAATCACTTCATAATTGACCGTGAAATTATTTCCCGGCTTGATTTCTGTCACGGAAACGCTCTGATTGAGCACCAGATCAATTTTATTCTCCGGGACCATTTTCATGGTGTAGACACCTGCAATTCGTTTTCCCGTACTGGATTCAATTGCCCAAAGAGCCGCAGTTTGTCCGTCAAACCCTAATCCGGTAAAGCTCTGACTTAATGTACCCGGTTCTAAATAGGCAATAGTTTGTTTCTTTACCCATTGATTGGTTAAAGTATCGAGTTGATATTGATGCACCACCGTTTGAAAAACGAATCTATTCGGTATTTCCATAACGTCGGTAACCAGTAATACATTATTTTCCAATGCAATTCTTCCACCAAAGATACCGCCAAGCTCCAAACTTGGTGAGACTAGTTTCTGTTGCCGCACCCAGTTGCCGGAGTTATCCCGAATATAATAATAAACCGCACCATCATTTTTGGCCTGACTTCCTGCAGGTTGAAGGTTTTCAGCAGCGGCCGAAATGATTAAACGGTCACCCGCTAAAAGGATATTCTGCCCAAATCTGGCATAAGGCGTAGTCCCATCAGGAACCAGCAAACTATCCATGACATATTGCCCTGAGTTATCTCTTTTATAGAGATAGACTCCCTCATTTTGCGTCTCTGAGATTTTCTTTATGGAAATATACAATTCATCATTACGAGCCAAAACTGTAAGACCAAAACTTGTCGCTGAGTTGATAAAAGGAGAATCAATTTGTTGAATTTCCTGCCAGTTATTATTGATGGTATCTTTCGTATAAATATAAACCCGACCCGTACCGATATCATTTATTTTTGTAAAAGTTGCACCTATCACGATAACATTGTCAGCCAATGAGACATGGCCAAAAAACTCATTATCATTACTATTATTGGATTTAAATTCATCGGTAAGTTGCCAACTATTGCTCTGGCTCTCATAGCGATAGAGAAATGCTTTGCCGGCATCCACCCAACCATCGTGGTCAGCAAATGGAGCACCCACCAGCAAATTATCCCCCTGTAAATCTGTTAAGCCAAAATTTACCCAGCCAAATTCATTAGCTAAATTAACGGGCGGACTAATGCGTTGAATCCGTTGCCATTTCCCCAATACGTCTTTCTGATAATAATCTACCGAACCTACTTTCCATTGGCATCGCTGGATATTAGTAGGCGATCACCCGCTATTTTGATGCGATAGCCAAAAGAATTAAAATCCCCATCGGGACTAATAAGTTTCTGCTCAAAAACCAGAAACTGTGCATTTACATACCCTGAGCGACTACTTATTATTAATAAGAAGCCCAGCCATAAAAAGAGTCTTAAATACTTAAACTGAAACATAATTCACCTGAATTTATCAATAAAGTGGTTTTCACTTCGTTTGCTATCAAGCACGAGTTATATCAATAACTCGCGTCATCCATGCTTAAAAAGGATTCATACCACCACAAGTCGGTGCAGTCTGCCAGAGGCTGGTTTTCATGGGGCTTGAAACTCCATTGGCAGTATAAAGGCGGATAATACAATAAATTACCATTTTCATTGGCAACCTTTATATTAATATCTGGCTCAATGTAGAGTCGATGTTACTTTATTTTCTCTTTTTATTAAGGCATAACCTGAAAGAAAAAATATTAGCAATATGCCAAAACTACCCCCACTCGAAGCAGGCGGTGGCGGTGGTTTTACCACCTTCATTTCAGTCAGCACGCCATTATTGGTGCTATCCGCTT
>CAYMPX010000395.1:0-2173 GCA_964392135.1 uncultured Methylomarinum sp. | reverse complement strand
GTCAGAATTTTGGCGACTACAAATCGTAAATTAAAACAAGCGGTTGAGCAAGGGTTGTTTAGGGAAGATTTATATTATCGGCTCAGTGTTTTTCCTATTACAATTCCCGCATTAAAAGACCGCGCGGGTGATATTCTGCCGTTGGTAAAGGCATTGGTACGTAAATATTGGCAAGAAAGAAAAAAACCACCTGTTTTTACTGCAGATGCCGCTGCGATGATGCAGCGTTATAGCTGGCCTGGAAACGTAAGAGAACTGGAAAATGTGGTGCAGCGCGCATTGATTTTACATAGAAATGGCACTATTTACCCCGAATGCCTCATTTTTGAAGGTGATATAGATGAACAGGTATTGTCTATTGATAGTGATCGTAAGTCGACTGTGGTAATGGAAGAGCAAATAGTCTCAATAAAGATAGAGACTGAGGCTGTTAAAGGTTCTAATGCTCGCTTAGGTGATAGTGTGCGCTCTGCTGAGGAACATATTATTCTGCAAACACTGCATAATGAAAAAGGTAGCAGAAAGGTCACTGCAGAGAAACTGGGGATTAGTCCACGTACTTTAAGGTACAAAATAGCAAGAATGAAAGAGTCGGGTGTCGCTGTACCTTGTTAGGCAGGGTGGCTGATTCCAGGAAATATTATTTATTTCACCATGAAGGTATTATTCGATTGATTTTAAATATAATTTGTATTTTCGTTAAAAAAAGTTAATTTAATCAAACGTTTATAGTAACTGTTTCGTGCAGTTCCCACGTTCTCCGTATTATGCTCTGCTTTATATGAGCTACCACCCAATGCTGTTGTCTTCAGGTTCTTCATGGTTATAAACAATAATCGACATTGTGCAGTACCAGCACTCGTTAGATAGTTAGGTCTCTTGCGTTTTTTATAATTGGCTTGAAAAATGCATGATATTTGCTAAAGAATTAAGTGAGTGATGATATGAGCGAGATGAATGTAAATCAAGTATTGGCTCAGATGCGAACAATGTCTATTGAAGCATCCAATAAGCCAGCCTCAACACCAGAAAGTGGCTCAGACTTTTCTGCAATGTTAAAAGAATCAATTGATTCGGTCAATGCAACACAAAAAGCGTCAGGTAAACTGTCGAAAGCATTTGAAGTCGGTGAGTCGGATGTCAGTTTAGCGGAGGTGATGATTGCATCACAAAAAGCCGGTGTTTCATTTCAAGCCATGTTACAGGTGCGAAATAAATTAGTTGATGCCTATAAAGAGGTTATGAATATGCCTATGTAACACAACTTAGTGTATTGAGTTGTTTTGTCGGTTTGTTTTAGTATTGATAAGATACTGACGAGAAATTCTGCTAAACAGTTACAATACATTCATTAAGGTATATTTTTCAAGTGAGTAAAGATGAAATAATGAGTGAGCAAGACGGTGGTAATTTGTCTGAAGTAGGTTCAGCAACCGGTACATTAGCTGAATTAACCAAAAAAACGGAAACGCCTCCTGTTTTAAAAGGCTTGAGTAATTTATCTATTGCGAAACAAATAGGTTTAATGCTGGGAGTGGCATTAAGTGTGGCTATTGGTATTGCTGTTGTCTTGTGGTCGCAAGAGGCATCGTATGATTTATTATATACCGGAATAGATGGTCAAGATGCCTCGGAAATTGCAGAGGCACTTGCAAGTATGGGGGTAGACTATAAAGTGGATATTGATTCTGGGGCAATTATGGTTCCCCCGGATAAAGTGCGCGATTTGAAACTAAAATTAGCTGCACAAGGATTACCTAGAACACAAAGTTCAGGCTATGAAATACTGGATAAAGATACCGGTTTTGGTACCAGTAAAAATATCGAATTAATGCGCTTTCAAAGAGCATTGGAAGGTGAAATAGCTAAAACAATTACCTCAATTCAACATGTAAAATCCGCTCGTGTGCTTTTGGCACTGCCTAAACAGTCTGTTTTTGTACGAAAACGTAAAAAACCCAGTGCTTCAGTGGTTGTAAAATTATATCAAGGGAGAGCGCTGGAAAAAGGGCAAATCGAAGCGATTATTCACTTGGTTGCTTCCAGTGTACCTATGATGGAGTCAGGTCAGGTTACAGTGGTTGACCAAAAAGGTCGTATGCTGAGTAGCAATGATTCTTCTGAAGGTATGTATTTAACCTCTAAACAATTTGAATACAAAAAAAATATAGAA
>CAYMPX010000394.1:0-2179 GCA_964392135.1 uncultured Methylomarinum sp. | reverse complement strand
ACCACCGACCCCCACCATGTCAAGGTGGTGCTCTAACCAACTGAGCTACGCGCCTAAGGTCATGTGTTCAATGGGGGGTATTATAACTATATTTATTTGTTATGCAAATTAATATAGTTATATCATCATTTCTGCTTGCAATAACTTGATTTCATCCCGCATCGCGGCAGCGGCTTCAAACTCTAAATCTTTTGCATGTTGATACATCCTGGATTCTAATTGTTTTAATTTTTTTGCTATTTGTCTGGGCGATAACGCTTTATATTCTGCTACGGACTCAGCCACTTTAGTCTTTACATTCCCCGTCGCTATTCCCGCGCCAGGTATTGTTAGCTCCAGAATATCAATAACTGATTTATAGACGGTCTTTGGCTGTATTCCTCTTTCAATATTAAACTCAAGCTGTTTTTCTCTACGACGCTCTGTCTCATCAATCGCCTGACGCATGGAACGGGTCACTTTATCTCCATACAGAATAGCCATACCATTAATATTCCTTGCTGCACGCCCTATCGTTTGCACCAATGAAACCACTGAACGCAAAAAACCTTCTTTATCTGCATCTAATATCGCAACCAATGATACTTCCGGAATATCCAAGCCTTCTCGCAACAAGTTAATACCGACCAAAACATCAAATTGCCCTAAGCGTAAATCACGAATAATCTCCACACGTTCTACTGTGTCAATATCAGAATGCAAATAACGCACCTTAACACCATGTTCCATCAAATAATCACTTAGATCTTCTGACATCCTCTTGGTTAATGTGGTAACTAATACGCGCTCTTTTAATTTAACCCGCTTATTAATTTCTGACAGCAAGTCATCTACTTGCGTTGTTGCCGGACGCACTTCGATAACAGGATCTAAAAGTCCTGTAGGTCTAACTACCTGCTCAACAAAATGACTTGCATGTTCTTTCTCATAAGATCCTGGTGTTGCAGAAACATAAATTTTCTGCGCTGACTTCGATTCAAACTCATCAAACATCAAAGGTCTATTATCTAACGCTGAAGGCAGTCTAAATCCGTACTCAACCAAAGTTTCTTTACGTGACCTGTCACCCTTGTACATTGCACCTATCTGCGGAATAGTGACATGACTTTCATCAACAATCACTAGCGCATCATCCGGTAAATAATCAAACATCGTTGGCGGTGATTCACCCAACTCTCTACCGGATAAATACCGCGAATAGTTTTCGATGCCAGAACAGTACCCCACTTCCCTAATCATTTCCAGATCAAACAAAGTCCGTTGTTCAAGGCGTTGTGCCTCAACTAATTTATTATTTGCACGCAACTGCTCCAATCTTTCTACCAGTTCAATTTTTATTTTACCCACAGCGGCTAACATCTTTCCTCTGGGGGTTGCATAATGCGTCTTGGGGTATATGGTATAGCGCGCCAAACGCTGTGTAATCTCTCCTGTTAATGGATCAAATAACGACAAGCGTTCCACCTCATCATCAAACAATTCAATCCTTAATGCTTGTTCGTCTGATTCAGCAGGAAATACATCAATAACATCCCCTCGCACACGGTATGTCGCACGCTTAAGATCAATATCATTACGGCTATATTGCATTTCTGCCAAACGACGCAAAAGATCACGTTGCTTAATCATATCACCGCGCACCAGATGCAATACCATCTGAAAATAGGACTCAGGTTCCCCTAAACCATAAATAGCCGACACCGTTGCAACCACAATGGTATCTTTGCGCTCTAATAATGCTTTCGTTGCAGACAATCGCATCTGCTCAATATGTTCATTTAACGAGGCATCTTTATCAATAAAAGTATCGGATGCAGGCACATAGGCTTCTGGCTGATAATAATCATAATAAGATACAAAGTACTCCACACTATTATCAGGAAAAAACTCTTTCATCTCCCCATACAGTTGGGCAGCCAAGGTTTTATTAGGTGCCATAATCATCGCCGGACGCTGTGTTTCCATAATGACATTGGCAATGGTAAAGGTCTTCCCCGAACCCGTAACACCCAATAAAGTCTGATGAACCTCACCATTATTCAACCCCTCAACCAGTGCTTTAATTGCTTCCGGCTGATCACCCGCAGGTTGATATCGACTTTGTATTCTAAATTGTTTTTTCACTGCTGTGCATTTCCGATATAAATCATTCAACTAAAGAGCGATCTTCAACCTCTAT
>CAYMPX010000393.1:0-2187 GCA_964392135.1 uncultured Methylomarinum sp. | reverse complement strand
GAGGGCAATGACATTTAATAACAATTATATTTCTTTATTTTTTTTAATTATAAATATAGGCTTTGGCTTAATAAATGAATCTCATCACTTAATTGTGCCTCGCTGTGATTCGCAATATCCGATAAATTATGACTGTTAAATTTAATCTTTCCCCAGGCTAATAAAGCATCTTTAGCCGCTAATGAATTATTCTCAGCACAGGCTTGTTTTAATGTTTTAACCAGCGGTTTAAGCTGAGTCGCTTTATTATCAATCGGTTTAGGCGGTTGTTTTTTCTTAGCTCGGCTAAGCCATAAAATAACAGTCAGCAACCAGCCAACCGCTAAGCCGATAGAGAGGTACATCCAAAAGGTATTTTCTACCGTATCAACTACAGGCTCTGCTGCAGTCGTTTGCATCGCTACGGGTGTGATATTCTCAGGCACAGGGATTGGTGATTGTGCTGAGGCGATAACTGTGACTGTGCGTTCTGGAATCGCGACAACCTCCATGGTTTGTGTTTGGGTATTAAACCAGGGGATTTCTATCGCGGGCAAGGTAAAACTACCCGCCTTTGAAGCAATATAAGCGATTTTTTCTTCTCTCAATGAGATTAAGCCATCCGCCTGTTTTTTCTCTTTTAAAACAGGCTGGTCAGGATAGGTTTTTAACTGTGCGATTTCTGAGCCATTTTGCATTTCTGGCAATTGGGCGACTGTTGCACCTTTAGCCAATAATGTTAATGTCCGGGTTAAAGGTTCCCCTAATGCCATGGTATCGGTATCACCTGACCATTTCTCTTCTATATAAAGGTGCTCTGCAGGAAGCCATCGTTTTCCGGTAAACTCAGCCGGGGCAGCCTTGACATTAAGCGTAATCGCTTTAGATAATACTCTTTTGGTTTGCGTCATTTGTCGGTTAAAAAAACCATTAAAACGGGGGCGTGTCTTTGTGGCTATTTCTGCTGTTAACATCAAAGGATCTATGGTTATCACACCACTTTTTTGCGGAAAAATAGCGTATTTTCTTTCCGTTACTACATAGCCCACGCCATTTAATTCGGTATTATAATTACGATCCTCCCCTAGTTTTTCTATTAATGCATCGGCTACTTCAGGCTCATTTAAACTGGCTTGAGCAATTCGCACACGGCTATAGACCCGTAATGTATATAAAACCTGAGATTGTACAAAGGCTGTTTCAGGCGTCACTTCAACCTCTAAAAACAAGTCTTCATTACGGCCTTTATCCACAGTAACAGTTTCATTCACTACGATTGAAGCCGGAGGGCTCCTGTCATTACCGAAAGGGACAGGGGGTATGAGTAAGCGTCCTGTCTGTTTAGCCATAACATGCAATACCCATTGTATGGTTTTACTTGATTTACCATTAATCCAGGAAGAATTACTACTCTTACTTTGAGTTAATATGTCAAAATCCTTGGTCAAGACAGTGAACTCGGGATCATCATCCGGTGATTCTGTTGCAGTAAAGGTTATCTGAAATGATTCATTTATACTGACGGGGTTACGGTCTATGCTGGTTTTGATCTCTGTTGCCAATACAGTATTAATACTGCATAGAAATAAAACCCAATGTAATAGCGAAAATTTATCTTTGTTGTTCATTATCTTTTAAATAGCAGCTACCAAGCTTGATTATTATTACTTTTACGACCTTGCTGACCGTATTGATATTTAAACTTACGTTTTAGCAAACCCGCAGGATCATCAGGAATACTGTTAAGCCATTGTTCTTTGGCTTGCTCTGACTCATCGTAATCTGACGCTTCAGTCTCTGGTGGTGATTCCGTTTTTTCAGCGTCCGACTCAGAGGGCTCGGCTTGATTTTTTTGAGCTTGTTCTGAGGCTTCATCTTCCTTGTTTTGTTCAGGGGGTTGCGATTCAGACGTATTTTGTTCAGAGCGGGAGTCTTGCTCTGAGTTGTCTTGCTCACCGGATTGTTCAGAATGATCCGCTTCTTTATCCTGCTGCTGTGAATCATTAGACTCCGATTCCTTTTTATCATCACCTTGTTGTGGGTTCTGTTTTTGTTGTTCCAGCTGTTTTTCTACTTGTTCCTTATTGTATTTAGCATCAGCAGTATCAGGGGTTATTGCTAAAGACTGTTCATAAGCCGCTTTCGCCTCAGCTAACTGCCCCTATTTTGCCTGTGCACTTGCACAGTGTAAAAGTCAGTCCTGATGTA
>CAYMPX010000392.1:0-2189 GCA_964392135.1 uncultured Methylomarinum sp. | reverse complement strand
ATCCAAAAGAACAAAGCTAAAAGCTATGTGAGGGGGTCTATTCAGATAGCATTTCTAGGCAGTGCTAATATGGATTTCTTATCTGTTGAATGTAAGCTGGTGGTATCAAAGTATGCGATTAAAGCGGATGTTCTAAAAGTACCCTTTGGGCAATATAAGTTAGACATTCTTGATCAGAAAAGTTGTCTTCGTAATACCGCATTAAATTATATTGTCTTCCTTGAGCGTGTAGAAGATTTTCTGCCAGTTAATACCGTGTTGACGGTTAATGTATTAGCCGATTTACAAGAAAAATGGTCTGAGTATTTGGTTTTTATAGGTAAAGCCAGAGAGTTATTGTCAGGTGTTTTTTTTATTGGTACGGCTATTAATCTTGGTACTTGGGTTAGAAGTGTCAACCCAGGTGAAAAAGAGAGCGTTAAAATTAATCAGACCCTTAAGCAAATGCAGCAACAGTTAACAACATTAGTTAGCGAACTTGCTGATACTTTTTTGCTTGATCTTAATGTCGTATTAGGAGAAATAGGGCGAAAACAATCCCATCCAAATAAGTACTGGTATTTGGCTAAAGCCCCCTTTTCCGTAGAATTTAACCATCAACTGTGTTGCCGTTTAGTTGGTATGATTATGGCGAAAGAAGGTATGACTGCACGCATACTGGTATTAGACCTTGATAACACTCTGTGGCAAGGTGTGATCGGGGATGACGGTTTAAATGGAATTGCTATAGGGACAGATTATCCAGGCAATAGCTATTCGGCGTTTCAATTAGCATGTAAAGCACTAAAGCAGAAAGGCTTACTTCTGGCTTTATGTAGCAAGAATACCGAAACTGTTGCAATGAATGCATTACAACAGCATCCTGAGATGATATTAAGGAAAGAAGACTTTGTCAGTTGGCGGATAAATTGGTCGCCAAAACCCGATAGCATGAAAGAACTGGCAGAGGAACTAGGGCTAAATTTAGCTTCATTTTGTTTTATTGATGATAATCCTTTAGAAAGAAAAGAAATGCGGGCTGCTTTGCCGGAAGTCTTTGTGCCTGAAATGCCGGAAGATGTGACCGAATGGGTTGATTTTTTGCTGAATTTACCTGAATTGACCTTGATGCATTTAACAGAAGAAGATCAAAACAAGCAGCAGCAATATCAAATTCGTTCAGCAATTAAACAAAGAGAGCAGCAATATAATACTCGGGAAGAATTCTTAAGTACCTTAGGGATAAATGTTTTAATGGAATCTTATGGCTTAGCCAATCAGCAGCGTGTTTTGCAGTTGATTAACAAGACCAACCAATTTAATGCAACAACTCGACGTTATTCGGAAATGGAATTAAAAAAAGTACTAAAAAATGGAGAGTGTTTTGCTGTTCGATTGACAGATAATATGGGAAGTAATGAAATTGCAGGTGTATTGATTTTTCTTTATGACGATCATTCAGTAAAAATTGACAGTTTTATTTTATCTTGTCGCGTGTTGGGGCGAGGAATCGAAACTGCAATATTGGCATGGCTTTGTAACCATCTTCAGGGTAACAAAGACATCGAACGAATAGTGGGGGAAATAATACCTAGTAGTCGTAATCAGCCGATTCAAAAGATTTATCACGAGCATGGCTTTAAGGCTTTAAATGCTAGATACTTTGAAAAAAAAATGAGTGAAAAAAATATACAAGTACCTGTTTGGATTAAATTGAAATACTAAATATGAATATTGAAGATTCATATTGGCAGCGTTGTGGGGTGATAGAGCTTGATCATGTTGCGGTAACGACTGCTAATCTTAATACGACTTTGCGAGATTATCTTGGTTTAGCTGGTAGTATTTTGTTAAGAGGTCCCGCCTACAATGCTCAGCAGAAAGCAGATTACGCTTTTGTACGATTAGCCCATGGTTTGGTGATTGAAATATTAGGCTTGCGAGAAGACTCACCTATTAAGGCACATGCTACGCGAGGTGGTGTTTATCATTTGTGTTTTTTAGTGAAAGATTTGGATAAGGCTTTAAGTTTAGCTGTTCAATACGGTGCTATTCAAGTTGTGGAGCCGAGAGATGATGATGCATTTGATAATAATCGACGGGTTGCCTTTTTTATGCATTCAAATCATGGCCTATTTGAATTTTTGGAAGCGTACCCAAAAAATTGTCTAGTTGAAGAAAAAGTAAAGGTTTCTTCCAATAGATTAGAT
>CAYMPX010000391.1:0-2190 GCA_964392135.1 uncultured Methylomarinum sp. | reverse complement strand
ACCTGCTTCCGGTAAATATAAAGTAAACGTTGTACCGTGGTCTAATTTACTTTCAACTGTAATTCGTCCTGACTGTTGAGAAATGTATTCACGTGCTTCATAAACCCCAATTCCCATTCCTGCATTTCCCTTTGTTGTGTCAAAGGGTTTAAATAATCGTTGCTGAATAAATTTTTCATCCATTCCACAACCGGTATCAATCACTTTTAATACAACCTCACAGCCATTACTTGTCACTTCAATAGCGACTAACCCTTCATCGTTTGTTGCTTCTTGTGCATTTTGAACCAAATGTCCGAGTATAGCGACCATCTTTTCTCTTTCACCTATGACTCTAAGCTCTTTATTATCTATAAAGATTTCTAAAATCGGCTTATTAGCGGATTGCTGTGTAGCAACTTCATCTAAAACACGCGAAAGATTAATATTTGATTTATTGTTTATTTGATTATTTCCCTTTTTTAATTGCCCAAGAATATGATCTATTTTTTTCACCACATTTTCTAGCGTTTCAATTGAATCATCAATAAATTCGGGGTTTCTTTTATGTTTGTCAGAATTTTTTACAATTAAAGATATTTGCGAAACCAGGTTTTTTAGATCATGCACTAAGAATGCCGAGAAACGATTATAGGCTTCAAATTGTCTAGCGCGAGACAAATCATCTGTTGTTTTTGTTAATACCAAAGCATTGGCTAACTGCATCCCTACTGTTTTTAATAAATCATGGTCTTCCCAGTCAATTTGCCTTGCCGCTCTGGGCTGAGTGAGTACCACAAATGCTTCTAAATGATTTTTCTGAAACAATGGAATAATCAGCCATATATCTTCAATATCTGTATGCCAGAGTTCTAAACCTGCGCCTTGATAAATATCGGGATCATTAAAATATTCAACAAAATCTATAACCCACTGTGTTGTTTCTAAAAATGTAATTAAAGAGGCTTGTTTATCAATTAATTGCCTTGAGTGGTCACCTAGATTTTTATCTTCATTAAGAAAATAATCACCTTGCTCATTTTTTACCCACAAACCACCGGCTGAACTATCTACAATATTTGCCATGGTATTAACAATAAAACAAGACAAATCATCCAAAGAGTTAAGCTCAGCAACTTTTTTGCTTAGCTTGATCCATTCATCTCTATAATCATAGCGTTGCTGAAAAAGATGCTTACTGAAATAAACTTTTGCCAAGGCTCTTATCTTTCCTGATATAAAAAAAATCAGTAACAATATAATGGCTAAAAAGATAAAACCTGTTTGGACAATTCCTCCCCAGTTTCCTCCATAGACTTTTATATAATAGCCTGCCAAAGACATTAGCAGCAGATAGACCCCTGCACCTAATAATACCGTGGTATGGAATATGAGTTTATTTGACACATAGACTTTAACCTTTTCTTCATTCAACCGATAAAACGATATGGCAAGCAAAGGGGCTATCATTGCATTAACTATGCCCCTTGCCTCCCATAGCGACATATCAAGTAAGTTGAATAACAGTGATTTACTATAAAAGATAAAATCTAACACAAAGAGTGATGCCAACCCCAGACAGAGAAATTTAATTGCCCATCGCTGTTCCTGTATTGCATTTCGATAAAGTTGTTCAACTAATATCAATCCAATAATTGCAAAACCAACATGAACAAAAAGACGAAAATCAAAGCCTATGAATTGTTGAAACGGGTAACGTAATTCAGAAAAGCTCTCTAAAATAACCACCAGCATTGTCAGCAAAAAAACACAGGGAACTTGCCAGGAATGCTGTAATAGAAAATATTGATTATTAAATTGCTGTTTTGAAATTAATATTGTGAGAAATACAAACCAGGCTAAATTACGTAATGATTCGACCGGAAAGGTATCTTGGATATAAAACGCATCATTTCCTATGACAAAAACAATATAACATGCCCACACTAATGAAAAAACCAGTGTAATCGCAATGGGAATGCCTAATATATTTTTTTTTATCAGGATCAAGGATAAAAAAAACAATATAAAATAAGCGAGTGCCGAGGCAGAATAACTATACAATACAAAAGTTTCCAATGGATTATTTCCTCCTGTATTAAAAAACAATCACTCGCTTTGACTGAAATTTATCAAATCATTAACTAACCTAAGTCTTTAGCTAACCAGGGGCCGACTACTTGACTCACAGCCAATGGTAATCGCTTCCAG
>CAYMPX010000390.1:0-2197 GCA_964392135.1 uncultured Methylomarinum sp. | reverse complement strand
CTCGACAATCATATACGGTTGTTAAACGAACTTGAATGTAAATCACGGGCATAAAATGGACGAAAACAAAAAGAAAGCACTGGGTGCAGCGTTAATGCAAATTGAAAAGCAATTTGGTAAAGGCTCCGTCATGCGTATGGGGGATGTATCAGCTGCTAAGGGAATAGAGGTGGTTTCAACGGGATCATTGTCATTGGATATTGCATTAGGTGCGGGGGGATTGCCTAGAGGACGTGTCGTTGAAATTTATGGGCCGGAATCATCGGGTAAAACCACTATGACCCTGGAAACTATTGCTCAAATGCAAAAACTAGGGGGGACTGCTGCATTTATTGATGCCGAGCATGCGCTAGATGCTATTTATGCTGAGAAAATAGGCATTAATTTAGATGACCTGTTAATTTCTCAGCCAGATACCGGTGAGCAGGCGTTAGAAATTACCGATATGCTGGTACGTTCAGGTGCTGTTGATATGATTGTGATTGATTCTGTTGCGGCTTTAACACCCAAAGCTGAAATTGAAGGCGATATGGGGGATTCTCATATGGGCTTGCAAGCACGCTTAATGTCTCAGGCATTAAGAAAGTTAACGGCTAATATCAAACGATCGAATACCTTGGTTATTTTTATTAATCAACTAAGAATGAAAATTGGGGTGATGTTTGGTAATCCGGAAACCACCACAGGCGGTAATGCGCTAAAGTTTTATGCTTCTGTACGCTTGGATATTCGTCGTATCGGTGCGGTTAAAAAGGGTGATGAGATTATCGGTAACGAGACCCGGGTAAAAGTGGTTAAAAATAAAGTAGCACCTCCGTTTAAACAAGCTGAATTTGAAATTCTTTATGGTGAAGGGGTTTCCTTTATGGGTGAGTTGGTTGATTTAGGGGTTAAATATGGTTTTATTAATAAAGCCGGATCCTGGTATAGCTATGGAAATGAAAAAATAGGTCAGGGTAAAGACAATGTTAAGAAGTTTTTGAAGGAAAATCCTGAGAAAGCGCAAGAAATTGAAGCTAAAATTCGTGCAGAAGTCTTTGGTGCCGATGATGAGGATGCTGTTGAAGCGATTGATTCTAAAGAGTGATTGAAACAGCATCACCCAAAAATATTAGAGACATCTGTTTACGGCTATTAACACGGCGAGATTATAGTCAACTTGAATTGCTGGATAGATTAGCAAACAAAGGTTTTTCTCGAACTGAGTCGCAAACTATTATTGATGATTTAGCGGCGCAGGGCTGGCAAAGTGACCAGCGGTTTGCTGAAAGCTATGCAAGATACCGTATCAAAAAAGGCTATGGCCCCATTAAAATTAGTTACGAATTAAAACAACGCGGTATTGAATCATTTGATTTAGATCGCGTGGTATTTGACTTGGCTGACGATTGGGGTGATTTACTTCAGCAGATTTATCACAAAAAGTATACGGATGATAGCGCGTTATCGAATAAAGAATGGCTGAAACGCAGTCGTTTTTTACAGCAACGTGGCTTTAGTGGTGAATTGATCAATAGGCTTTTTAAAGCGTTAAATATCAAGTTGATTTATGCTTAGAAAGAATGGCAGGGATCAGTGCTTTAAATTAAGTTAAAGCGCATTGTTAGTTCTTGTTGAGTAAAGAAAAAATATATTAATACATTTAGATAAATTATGAAAAAAATGACCAGTGCAGAGTTACGTGCTGCTTTCCTAGAATTTTTTAGACAGCAAGGACACTCTGTTCAGCCTTCCAGTTCACTTGTTCCAGGAAATGATCCCACCTTGTTATTTACTAATGCAGGGATGGTACCGTTTAAAGATGTGTTTTTAGGACGGGAAAAACGTGACTATGTAACAGCAGCGACGACGCAGCGTTGTGTGCGTGCGGGTGGTAAACATAATGATTTAGAAAATGTAGGCTATACCGCAAGACACCATACTTTTTTTGAGATGTTGGGCAATTTCAGTTTTGGGGATTATTTTAAAAAACAGGCGATCCATTATGCATGGGACTTTTTGACCAAAGCGTTGGAGATACCTGCTGAAAAATTATGGGTTACAGTTTTTGAAGAAGACCCGGAAACCGAGGCGATTTGGCTGGAAGATATTAAAATTGACCCGAGCCGTTTCTCAAGAATTGGTGCCAAAGATAATTTTTGGTCGATGGGTGATGTAGGCCCGTGTGGACCCTGTACTGAAATTTTTTACGATCATG
>CAYMPX010000389.1:0-2200 GCA_964392135.1 uncultured Methylomarinum sp. | reverse complement strand
CCCAAGGGATCGAAAGGCACGTAGGTTGGGTTTCAACCTGACCTGGGCTTATGGGAATGACGCGGCGTGGCGGGGGATTGTTGAAGCCTACATTGTTAGGCTGTATTTAAATAGATTAAAGTGGTACCATTTTACGTACTATTAATTAAGAGATCTAAATAATGATTAGCTTAACAGCCACAGAAGCTAGAAAAACCTTCTTTGAATTAATTAAAAAAAGCAATCAAACGCATGAGATTTTTGAAGTTCAGCATAAAATGGGTAATGCGGTTCTGATGTCAGCGGATGAATATGAAAGCTTACAAGAAACACTTTATTTATTATCACAACCGCAGTTTAAAGAAGACTTGATGGAATCAGAGCAGGATGCTGTGATGGGTAATCGGGTGAGTTTCGAAGATGTTTTTGGTGAAGCGCAATAAATGAATTACACCTTAGTCTTTACAAAAAAGGCTCAAAAAGAGTTTCAACGTCTTTCCCCAAAATTACAAGCAAAAGCAAAAGATATTTTACGGCACAAAATTGCCTGCCAACCGATGGCAGGAAAGCCACTAATAGGTAGTTTAAAGGGGTATTATTCTGTCAGATTATCCTATCAAGATCGTATCGTATATCGAATTGAAGAAGACCAATGTATTGTCTTAATAGTAAGAGCCCGTAGTCATTATGGGGATTAACTGCCATCCATGGCTTGTAAATAGGGCAGGAGGCAAGACCCCATTGAGTGTTTGTTTCGAGTGTAAGGCCCCTTTTGTTCTATTTAAAGGGAAGCGTCCCTGAGCGATCCCCACGAAACTTGAAATACTCAAACATTGAATGGTTCCTGAATTAATTCCTGTATTTTTTGGTAAGCAGCCTGCCAATGGTGTCGTTTTAAGATTAAATATCGGTCTTTAAATGCCCTTAACCCAATAAATTGGTAGGATAAAATAGTGCCAGTCTTAAGTGAATTAGCCTGATACCTAAGATGTTGTTTGCTCAGTTTAACCGCCATTCCCAGTAAGAATAAAACATACTGTGCCAGCATCGCCAATAGTAGTAAAACTGAGATGTACTCAAGTGTTCGCGTATTACTTTCATTGAAGTTAAGCCCCGACTTTAAGTCTCTAAAGCTTTCTTCTATTTGCATTCTGGTACGATATAATTTAACGATCTTTTTTGCCTCTCTTCTTGATTTAGCCTTTAATGACGTCGCTAATAACCAAGGCTCTTTTTCACGCACCGAATGAACACGAGAATGTTTACTCTTTCGGATTTTATCGCCTGTTGCCGTAAAGTTATGTCGCCCTTTTTTTGCACCTTGATAAATAACAAACTGACACGTAATAGAGCCACTACGGCACAACTGATAAGTACCGATACTTTTCTCGGTAGGTGAGGCGAAGCGGTATAAATCCTTAATGGGATACCAGTCTTTATCCGTTTTGTTCTTACAAAAGGTACGATTTCTAACACGACCGACGTAGTCCCAACCAAGCGATTCAATTAACTTAAACCATGGCACACGAAACCCCGCATCAGTAACGATAATAGGCGTGCAACTAGGCGGTAACATGGACTTTAGTTTGCTCATAAAGGCTTTATGAACACTGGGTTTTTCTTTTTTTGTGAGAGGGTAAACCGCTTCAAGCACGGTTAATGAACGACCTTCTATTGCCACCGATGCACGTAATAAGAAATGTTGTTTTCTGGGATCTAAATCTGACCAATCAACCAAGATAACAGGCTGTGGCTGATGACCGATTAAGAGATGAGTCATAAGGGAATAAATTGTCCCGATTTCATCGTGCAAATGAGGATTGCTACACAGTCGCATACTGCGTTTTATTTGGTGTTTTTCAGTTGTTTTACTGTCAATATTTCGGCCTAAGCTTGTCACGGATAAATAGGCTCCCGAAATCAAGCTGGTGATCATGACATTAAGGGCTTCTCTACGTGTTTTATGCATTGTAGGCGTGACATTGTGTAAAAATGTGTTCAAAATAGAGGTTGCTTTCACGGCGTTTCCTGATGTGTGATGTCTGGTAACTGATCAGATCATCAAATGCCGTGAAAGTTCCCTTTATTTTAATGTTAATGCATTGTTTTTGTTATTTATTTCGTGGGGATTGGTCAGACTCTGACCCTAATTGTTTGCTAATTGTTCACGAAGAAAACTAACGCTAAATCCAGTTGATATTGTAATGACACTCTGACCCTA
>CAYMPX010000388.1:0-2205 GCA_964392135.1 uncultured Methylomarinum sp. | reverse complement strand
AACTATACAATCAATCCTGAAAAAATCGGGAATTAATTAATGGACACTTTCTAAGTATTTAATAAAATTACCGTCAAGGTCTTTAGAGTCTTCTAGGTGTAATGCCAGCAAGCTAAAGCCACTGGTATTGTGAAAGCTAATGTCTTGTTTTTCAGCACTCTGTAATTTCTTTTGTAATTGCTGTTCATCATCTTTGGGGAAGCGTTGTTTAAGCAATGTTAGTTGCCGTTCACGCCAGCTTTCTAAGACACACTCAATCCGTCGAATGGTAATCATGGGTAAGACCACGTTTTGAAATTCGTAGGATTTAAACTTACCGCGCAAGCTGTCGGCTGATTTCCATATTTCTTGGGCTAGGTTATTAAGTTTGTCTTTATTGAGCATGTTGTTTGTTGGTGGTGATAAGAAAAGGGCAGTGGGTTAAATCTGTAGTTATGCGTGGATATCCAGCCCAGACTCAACTTTATTAATCAGTAAACCGATAGTAATATCATGCATTTCTTCAGATTTTGAAAAGCAAATAGTTTTACCTGTGAGTCGTTTAATCCACGTTCTTGAATTTAAATTTTTACGTTCGGTTTTTTGAGTATTACGCTTACCTACTTCGTGCTTGTCTGCATCAATATGCCGTTCATAGAGGATACCCAGTCATCAGTGTAATAACGATCAATTTTGTAGGGTTCAAGTAATGCTTTTAACCTCTTGAAAACAACATCCTTGCGCTTACCAAACAGATAAGCAATGAATGATCAACAGCATACCAAATCCAGCCATAAGCTCTAATTATACAGAAAACGACAAGTTCGACCCACTACCACTTCTTCATCATATTCAGAGTGTACCTTAGTAGTAATGATGATTTTTCCAAGTGTGCGAATATTTCCATCTAATAGTTGTTTGTACTCGTTAACCACTGAGGATGTGGCATAAGATTTCATTAAAACATTCCATTCAAAGCGCAATCATTCCTGAAAGGTAAACCAGAAGGCGGGGAATGAGTCCGCTTTTCGCTCCGTCAAGCTATCTGGTTAAATTGGATTATAACCTAATTTTTCTTAACGCTTGCTGTTTAATGTGGCGCGTTATAAAATTCAACCATGATAAAGACTTTCAAATGCAAGCACACACAAGCCCTTTATGAGGGTAAAAGTCCTAAACAATTTAGCGCGTTTCAGATTTTAGCTGAACGTAAATTGCAAATGCTTGATAGTGCGGTTGAGTTGATTGATTTACGCTCTCCAGTGGGTAATAGGTTGGAGAAGTTAAGCGGTAATCGGTTGGGACAATACAGCATTAGAATTAATAAACAGTGGCGTGTGTGCTTTGTATGGGTCAATGAACCGTGTGAAGTAGAAATTACAGACTACCATTAAAGAGGATTAAATAATGAATAATATGAGACCCATCCACCCAGGTGAAATTATTAAAGAAGAGTATCTTGAGCCGTTAGATATGAGTGTTAATGCACTGGCAACCGCTTTGCGTGTCCCTGCGCCCCGAATAAATGATGTGGTAAGACAAAAACGGGCGGTTAGTGTTGATACGGCACTTCGGTTGGCACGGTATTTTAATACCACTGCACAATTCTGGCTTAACTTGCAAACCAGTTATGATCTAAAGTTAGCTGAAACAATCAAAGCATCAATAGAGCGGGAAATTACACCATTGAAAGCCGCCTAAACACCTGTAAAAATGTATTATTTGAGCCTGTTAATTTGCTGATTTTTTTAACGCTACCTTATAGCAAGTCATTTTTTTTAGCTTAGCAATGACTTCATCAAGTGATACGGTAGACTCATTTTTAAGTTCGGCAACTGTTGCCAAGTCTTTTAAATCTTCGAGTAATTCCTCATACTCTTGAATAGGTAAGATAACAGATATTTTTTGCCCTGATTTATCAGTTGTAAATTGTTCGTTCATGATGCGGTTCCTTGTATTAATTTAGCGTGTATGGTCTTGTATGTTTTTGTGACCATACACGCTACGTCTTTACCTATAAGGCTTTCAGGGGTTTGTATGCTTGTATGCTTGTATGGTCTCTAATAAGCAATTAATCCCATTCATTACGCATTTTCCTTTGAATCTCTACGGGGTCGCCTTTAAATGCTTTTATCTATTAAAGGTTGAATGCGCTCTAATTCAATGCCTACTTGAAAGGTAAATATACCCGATCTATTGGTTTCTATTCTTAAAGGCATAGTGTTA
>CAYMPX010000387.1:0-2207 GCA_964392135.1 uncultured Methylomarinum sp. | reverse complement strand
TGGCAGCCTTTATGTGCTCAGATTTAGCATCCGGCATTACTGGAGAAATCACCTATGTAGATAGTGGTTTTAATATTGTAGGGATCACAGGCTAAATTCCTAACCCAATTTTATAAATCTTTAACAAATAAAAAAGGCGCCGATGAGGCGCCTTTTTTATTTCAGCATAATTAGAGGTATTGTTTAAATATTTCAATATCTGCACTTTGTTTTAAAGTACTCACGAAAGCCTGTAACTCACTCTCACCATAACTACGTTGTAAGTGAGCTTGCAAACCCTCACGCTCTTCACTTGAAGCATCTTCAGGCTTACCGTCCTTAACGGCTGATACTTTTAATACAATATAATTACCATTGCTGGCAATAAACCCCGTATATTCAGGATTTTTATCTGGTTTAGCGACTGAAAAAGCATGCTGTAATACCTGCTGGCTTACATCTGTACTTGTGCGGTCATAAAACTGTGCAATGTGCCAGTTATTATCAGAAAACAAGCTGTCAGCTGCTACACCCATTTTTAGTTGTTCAAGTACAGCTTTACCTTTTTCTTTTGCCTGCTTAGTTGCTTTCTCAAAAAGTAACTGTTCCTTAATGGCAGGAGCAACAGATTTAAGTGGCAATTGGCTAGCTGGAATATGCTTATTTTTATGCACTACAACTAAATCAGACTTGCTCAATTCAATCACTGCACTATTCAGATCGTTAACCAAAACATCCTCACTAAATGCGGCAGTAATAACCTTTTTATTATTGGCCACACCTTTACTTACGCCTGTGCGAGTAAATTCTGGTGTTGTTTGTATTTCTAAGCCAAGCGCTTCTGCTGTGGCATCCAAACTATCTGGGTTTTCATAACTTATATCTGCAAGTTTCTCAGCTTTCTCATAGAAGACATCTTCTGCTTTATGCTGACGATACAAACGCTCAACATCTGGTTTGGCATCTGCAAATGATTTTCCTTCGGCCGATTTAATACCAGTTAACTTTATTAGATGATAACCAAATTCTGTTTTAATAGGGCCAATAACATCACCAATATTCTTCATTGAAAATACGGCTTTCTCAAAAGTAGGATCCATCACATCATGCTGGAAAAACCCCAAATCACCACCTTCTTTTGTAGAACCCGCATCTTGAGAGAATTCTTTAGCTAGTGAAGAAAAGTCTTCACCCTGTTTTAATCTGGTTTTAATTTCTTCAATCTTCGCTAGAGCAGCATCTTTGTCACCTTCGATTAAGATATGACTTGCTCTACGTTGCTCGGGACCAACAAATAGATCTTGATTGCTAGCATAAAAACTTCGTAAATCAGTATCATTAACACTAATAGTTTTACTCAATTCATCAACTGATAATTCAACATAATTAACTGAGACACGTTCTGGCGCTAAATAGTTAGCGGAGTGTTGCTCATAATATGTTTTTATACTGTCATCATTAACCGTAATTTTATCAACAAAAGATGAGGCTGGAATAACACCGTAAGCGATTTCTCTTTTTTGTTTTTCTAAGCGTAATATGTCATCTACCGCATATTGGCCAACAAGGGTTGATTGCTGAATATTTCTTGTTAATTGCTGTGTTATTGAATCTCTACGTAACTCTGCTTCATAACGTTCCGGATTAAGCCCTATTCGTCTTAACATCATAGAATAGCGTTCAGAATCAAATTTACCCGCTTTTTGAAAGGCCGGTGTCGCTTGTATTATAGAATTAAGTGAAGCATCATTTATACGTTGCCCCAAATTATGGCCAACAGAAAATAATAATTTCTTCTCTATTAATCCATTGAGTACACTTTGTTTCACAGTCATTGAATCAAAAAGTTCAGGGTTAAACTCATCTTTCATTATCGTTCTCATCCGATCACGATATTGTTGTAATGCTTGTTTATATTCAGCTTGCTTAACAGGCTCACCATTTACTGTTGCAATAATAGTATCTGATGGTCCATTCAAATATGAATTAACACCCCATAGCGCAAATGGGATACTGATTAACCCAACAATAAACCAAGCAACCCAACCCTGAGCTCGTTCACGAATAAAATGAAGCATGGATAAAAAAACCTATTCAAAAAGAATTATAAAATCGCATTTTACACAAAAAATGCAAAAAAAAAGGCGCATTTAAAAAATGCGCCTTTTCATATTTGGCGGAGCGGACGGGACTCGAACCCGCGACCTCCGGCGTGACAGGCCAGCATT